>CAZZVZ010000292.1:0-4744 GCA_964657655.1 Gammaproteobacteria bacterium
GACATGCAGTCAGAGCGTCTGGGCGACGTGATGGCCTCACCGCGCTTTCACTTCTTCGAGGGTGACATCACCATCAACCGCGAATGGATCGAGTATCACGTACGCAAGTGCGATGTGGTGTTGCCGCTGGTGGCGATCGCCACACCAGCCACCTACGTGAGTCATCCGCTGCGCGTCTTCGAACTCGATTTCGAAGCCAACCTGCCGATCATCCGCCAGGCAGTCAAATACAAGAAGCGCGTCATCTTTCCGTCGACCTCCGAGGTATACGGCATGTGCGATGACGAGCAGTTCGATCCCTATGCATCGGACATGGTGTACGGTCCGATCGACAAGCCGCGCTGGATCTACGCCTGCTCGAAGCAGCTGATGGATCGCGTCATCGCGGCTTACGGTCAGGAGCAAGGCCTTGACTACACCCTGTTTCGTCCATTCAACTGGATTGGCTCGGGTCTCGACTCGATCCACACGCCCAAGGAAGGCTCGTCGCGCGTCATCACGCAGTTTTTCGGTCACATCGTGCGCGGCGAAAACATCAGCCTGGTCGATGGCGGCGCGCAAAAACGTGCCTTCACTTACATCGATGACGGCATCGATGCCTTGATGCGCATCATCAAGAACGAAGACGGCATTGCGACTGGCAAGATCTATAACATCGGCAACCCGAGCAACAATTTCTCGGTCCGCGAGCTGGCCACCATGATGCTCGAGCTGGCCCGACACTATCCCGAGTACGCCTCGAGCGCAGAGCGCGTCAAGCTGGTCGAGACCACCTCGACCGCGTATTACGGCAAGGGCTACCAGGATGTGAAGAACCGCGTGCCCAAGATCGACAACACCATGCAGGAGCTGGGCTGGAAGCCAGAGGTCAAGATGCCCGATGCGCTGCGCCTCATCTTTGATGCCTATCGCAGCCAGGTGCCACTGGCGCGTCAACTGGTCGACTGAGTCGCGCCGTGACGCATCAGATTCGTGCGGCCACGCGCAGCGACATCAAGGCGCTGCGCCAGCTGATCATCGGTCTGGCCGAATACGAGCAGCTGGCGCATCTGGTGGTGTGCCAGGACAGCGATCTGGAACGTGCGCTGTTCAGCGACAAACCTGAATGCGAAGCGCTGCTGCTGTTCTATGAAGAGGTGGCCGAGCCGGTTGGGTTTGCGCTGTTTTTCCATAACTTCTCGACCTTCCTCGGCAAACCCGGCCTTTATCTCGAAGACGTGTTCGTCAAGCCCGAATATCGCGGCCACGGCCTCGGACGTGCGTTGCTGATCCATCTCGCAGGACTCGCCGTCGCGCGTGGCTGCGGGCGCTTCGAATGGTCGGTGCTGGACTGGAACGTCGACGCCCAGGGCTTCTACCAGAGCCTGGGTGCCACCGTCATGCCCGACTGGCGCATCACGCGCGTCACAGGCGAGGCACTCGAGCGGCTGGCCCGCCTGTCATGAGCTACCAGATTGCGCTCAAGGTCGACGTCGACACCTTGCGCGGCACGCTCGAGGGAACGCCGGCACTGCTCGACCTGTTCAGCCAGCTCGGCATCAGCGCGACGCTACTGTTCAGCCTCGGCCCGGATCACACGGGTCGTGCCATGAAGCGCGTCTTTCGTCCGGGCTTTTTTGCCAAGGTGCAGCGCACCTCGGTGGTTGAGCATTACGGCATCAAGACCCTGCTGTACGGCACGCTCCTGCCCGGCCCCGACATCGGCATGCGCGGCCAGGCGGTGATGCGGCGCGCGCGCGATGAAGGTCACGAGGTCGGCATCCACACCTGGGACCACGTGCTCTGGCAGGACTATGTGGCGCGCAAGGGCGCCGCCTGGACCCGCCATCAGATGGAGCTCGCCTTCCGGCGTTTCGAGGTGATCTTCGGGGCGCCCCCCGCAACCCATGGTGCTGCCGGCTGGCAGATGAACGAGGCAGCGCTCGAGCAGCTCGATGACTGGCACCTGCGCTACGCCTCGGACGGTCGCGTCAGCGGCGAACAGGTGGGGCCCTACAGGGTGGCACTGGCCAACGGTCGACGGCTCAAGTGCGTGCAGCTGCCAACCACGCTTGCGACCTTCGACGAACTGATCGGGGTGGACGGCATGGATGCCATGGCGGCTGCCAAGGCCCTGTTAAGAGCCACCGCCAAGCCGGCGCGCGATCATGTCTTTACCCTGCACAGTGAACTAGAGGGGGCCAAGCTGAAACCTGCGTTCGAAGCGCTGCTGTCAGGCTGGCTCGAGCAGGGTTACCGCCTCGGCAGCGTTGGCGATCAATTCAGGAAACTCGATCTGGCCAGTCTGCCGTGGCGGCGATTTGGTTACGGCAGCATCCCGGGACGCTCCGGGGAGCTGATGCTCGAGGGCGAGCTGCTGCCCCGGGAAGTGCCTGCCTGACTAGCGGTGGTACCCGCCATGGCCGCCGTAATAGCCGCCACCGTGGCCATAATAGCCACCGCGATAGCCATAACCGCCGCGATAGCCGTAGCCATAACCAAAGCCCACGCCGACTGCGGGGCCATAGTAGCCGGGGTAATAACCGCCGTAGTAACCGCCATAGTAGGGATAGGCCGGCGGGCCGTAGTACGGCGCTGGCGCCACCACCACGGGCGGCACTGCGATTCCGATGCCGACCCAGGGACGCGCCTGGGCTGGTACAGCGGCCACTGCCAGGGTTCCTGCGACTGCAGCCGAAATCATCAATTTGGTAAGCATTGCCATCTCCTAGAAATACCGGGCGCGAGGCCCATGCTGTGTTAAACGCATCGCGCGTACCCGCAGACGACCCCAAAGGTGCAATGGTCGGTATCTTGTGTAACAAAACGCGTCGTATCATGCGGCCTGACACTGAGGAGAGTTTATGTCCGTCGCAGTAGGCCAGCAAGTTCCGCCCTTTACAGTCGCCTCGACCGCCGGTGAACTGACCCTCGCCCAGTTCCACGGCAGGAAACTTGTGATTTATTTCTATCCCAAGGATTCCACGCCGGGCTGCACCACCGAGGGACAGAATTTCAGGGACCGCTACGAGTTGCTGCAGGCGGCCGGCACCGAACTAATCGGCGTGTCGCGCGATTCGATCGCATCGCACCAGCGCTTTCGCGACAAGATGGGCTTCCAGTTTCCGCTGGTTTCTGACACAGACGAGACACTTTGCAGGCTATTCGATGTCATCAAGCCGAAAAAACTCTATGGCAAGGTGCATATTGGCGTGGAGCGCAGTACCTTTGTGTTGAGTGGTGATGCGATGCTGCTGCGCGAATGGCGTGGCCTGAAGGTACCCGGCCACGCACAAGAGGTGTTAGAGTTCGTGCAAGGTCTGTAATCTCGAAAGTCTGAATGTTGCCAGGACCGCGCTGAATTGATTCAAGGTCATAAGAAGGTCGTCTGTCTGTGCGTCGCGCACCGGCAGCCGACCTTTACTTTTTTGTCAGGCGCAAAACTGCGCCGACACTTGGTTTTTTCCACCCCCTGCACGAGCCGATGCCACTTCCAAAACTGCCAAGCAAGCCCGCAGCATTATTGTCAGAGTCCGCAATCGCAGAAGCCAATCGCGCCAAACCCCGCAGTAAACCGGCCGGGCAAAAATTACCACCGCAAACGAAAACCGCAGGCAGGAATTTCGTCGATCCTGATGTAGCCGAAGTGTTCGTGCCGCCCACGGCACGTGCATCAAATGCCGAAGGACCACGCTCGGCGCAGCCGCTCTTGTCGGTCGTGTCACTGGCGCAGCCCACGCCTCGCGCCAAGGAACCAAGCAACGAGCCGCCCAAGCTGTTCGTGCTCGACACCAACGTGCTGATGCACGATCCGGCGTCGCTGTTCCGTTTCGAGGAACACGATGTGTTCTTGCCGATGATGACGCTCGAGGAACTCGACGATCACAAGAAAGGCATGTCCGAAGTGGCGCGCAATGCGCGCCAGGTCAGCCGCTCGCTCGACGCGCTGATCGCCAACACCGCCGAGACAGATATCGACACCGGTATCCCGCTGTCCAAGCTCGGCAGCAAGGATGCTGGCGGCAAGCTGTTCTTCCAGACTCATGCGGTCTCGCAGACGCTGCCGCAGGGGCTGCCGGTCGGCAAGGCCGACAACCAGATCCTCGGCGTGGTGCGTGAACTGCAGGAACAGCATCCGGAGCGCTCGGTGGTGCTGGTGTCCAAAGACATCAACATGCGCATCAAGGCGCGCGCCCTGGGACTGCCGGCGGAGGACTACTTCAACGACCAGGTTCTCGAAGATACCGATCTGCTCTATAGCGGTATCCGCCAGCTGGCGCCTGACTTCTGGGATCAGCACGGCAAGGGGATCGAGAGCTGGCAGCAAGGGGGCTTCACCTATTACCGTGTCACCGGTCCTCAGGTCGCGAGCCTGCTGGTCAACGAATTCGTGTTCTTCGAAGGTGCTGGCGCCCCGCTGTACGCCCAGGTCAAGGAGATCTCCGGCAAGACTGCCGTGCTCAAGACCCTGCGCGACTACACCCATGCCAAGAATTCTGTATGGGGCATCACGGCGCGCAACCGCGAGCAGAACTTTGCGCTCAATCTTTTGATGAATCCGGACTGCGACTTCGTCACCCTGCTCGGCCAGGCCGGCACCGGCAAGACGCTGCTGGCGCTGGCTGCAGGCCTGACCCAGGTGCTTGAGACCAAGACCTATACCGAGATCATCGTCACGCGTGTCACGGTCCCGGTGGGCGAAGACATCGGCTTTCTGCCGGGAACCGAGGAAGAGAAGATGTCGCCCTGGATGGGCGCGTTCGAC
>CAZZVZ010000293.1:0-4742 GCA_964657655.1 Gammaproteobacteria bacterium
GTTCAACTCGATCGGCTCGCCCCATCCGATCGAGAGATTCTCGAAGGGGATGGCGAACAGATGGGCGCGCTGCAGCTGACGCAATGCCTGTGCACTTGGCGTCCTCGGCCCGCTGTAGTGAATACGGTCGAGATAGCGATTGACATCCATTGATGCCCTCCTGTGGGGCGACACGCAGACACATCAATGCGTGATGGCCCTGAGCAACTTCCAGCAAAGGTGCGGCGCGTTCAAATTCCATTGACTGCTGGTGGCTGCAACCTGTTCGCAATTATAGGGCTTGGTGCGCATCAGTCTCGAAGAGACTGCACGCTGCGAAGGGTCTCGCGCGGCCCTCGCATGACAGCCGATGAAGAATGTCAAAATGCAGGTGCCTCAGGCGCCCCATGTTCTGCGAACGCGCGCGGAGCTCCAATCCCTCACACGTCCTGATCAACCCTCGCCATGTCGTCTGCTCCCCTTGATGCCGCCTTGCTGCTGGATCCAATCGCCCATCGCGAATATCAGGTCCACACCAGTTCGATCTACTGGAACATTGCCGGCCCGTTCGGTGGCTGGGTGTTTGCAGCCGGTGCCAAGGCGATCCTGCTCGATGCCGAACTGATCGGCGAGCCGGTCGAAGCGCACGCCCGCTTCCTGGCGGGACCCAAGAGCGGACTGATCCGGATCAAGGTGACGCGCCAGAGTCAGGGGCGCAGCGTCGCTTTCTGGCGCGCTGAACTCACGCAGGAACAAAACGGCAAACAGCGCCTGTGTGCCGAGGTCTCGCTACTGGTTGCCAGCCAGCGCAACACCATCGACGTGGTGAGTGCGAAGCGCCCCGAGGCGCAGCATGCCGACACGTTGCGCTCGATCAAATCAATCAATGGGCAGCTGCGCTGGCTTGACCTGTACGACGTGCGCTATGTCAGCGGCAAACCGTTCAAGGCGCAGACCAGTGCGAGCATGGCGAGCCTGATGTGGGCTCGCGAGCGCGATGTGCGTCCGCTCGACTGGCTCAGTGTGATCGCGCTGGCAGACATTCCAGCGCCACGCACCTTCTTGCTGCAGCCCGGCGTGCAACCGACCTCGACCGTGTCGATGTCGGTGTACTTCACCGCCAGCGCCGCTGAACTGGCAGCATCTGTCGATGACTGGCTGCTGATGGACATTGACGGACACGCGGCGCGCCACGGCTTCTTCGATCACAGCGTGGCAATCTGGCGCGGCGAGCAACTGCTTGCCACCAGCACCCAGCTTGCCTGGTTCAGCTAGCCATCACGAAGGTGGCGCATCGAGCAGCGTCGAAATGGCGACCCACTTGCCGTCAACCAGACGCGACATGCGCACCTTGCGGCAGCCAAGGCGATCGCTGCTCGAGATATGAAACTCGGGGCTGCCAAACATGTCGCGCGGAAAAATATTGCTCTCCAGCGCATTGTTGAATGACGCCGTGTTCAGCACCGGTCCGGCACGCGCGGCGACCTTGGCGAACAGGTCGACGATGACCCAGCCATACACTGCAAATACCGAGGGCGCGTCCGCATAACGCTGCTGGTAGTCCGAGGTCCAGTCGCGCACCAGTTTCGAGGCGTCATCTAGATACGGCTGCGAGACTGTATTGATGGCGTACATGCCGTCGACTTTTTGGCCACCCATTTCGTGCATCAGTGTCGAGTAGAGCGCCGAGGTGCCAACGAAGTCGGCCATCACGCCGGCGCGGCGTGCCTCGGTCATGACACCCACCGCGTCACGGATCGCGCCACCGATCACGATCAGATCGCAGCCCGAGGCACGCACGCGCTGGACCACCGGCTCGAAGTCTGTCGTGCCGTGTGCATAGTCGACCCGCACCAGCGTGCTGTGCGGCGCACTGTCGAATCCGGCGTCTGTCCCGGCGGCGACTTCGCTGGCGTATTCACCTTCTTCGGCCACGGTGCATGGATGCGTGTAGTGATGCTTGGCGACCAGAAAAGGCAATGCAGTGCGCAACTGGTCGGTGGTCGTCATGATGAACGCGACCTTGAGTGGATCGGGCGGCTCGTACAGGTCACGGCCACTTGCAATCGGCAGGAAATTGATCACGTTGCGTTTCATGGCAACCGGCATGACGGCGTGCGCCGTGGCACCGCCGAGGGTTCCGATCAGGGCGAACACCTGAACCCGCTCGGTCAGATCCTTGGCGAGGGCCGCGGCACGCTTGGCATCGGAGCCACTGTCGACCACCACCAGACGCAAGCTGCGGCCGTTGACGCCGCCTTCGCGGTTGATCTCGGCCACCCGCATTTGCATCCCCTGGCGGGTCTGACGGCCATAGCCTGCCATTGGCCCTGTCAGATCGAGCACCGCGCCCAGCACGATTTCCGACTTGGACACACCTTGCGTGTTTTGACAGAACGCAGGACGCGTGACTGTCACGAGCAGCAAGAGCGATAAGAACACCAGGCGACGCACAGCAGCGAATCCCCAAATGGACGCTAGACCGGGAGCGGCCCATTAAAGCCGCGCTGTCGCATCATCACAATCGGGGATTGCCCGCACCGGTTTTTTACATCTTTTTTCTGGCCTCGATCCAGGACATCAAGCCTTGCGCGTTCAGAAGAATATCCATCTGCAGCAATTGCGCTGCATGATCAGCGCTCACGCCCCACGGCTGCTGGCTCGCCTCGCTGCGCACCAATTGTTCGACACCCCCAACGAGACGATCCAGCGCAGCCGCAGCATCGAGGTTGGGTGGCAGACTGTTTGCAAGCGCAGCATGAGCGTCGACCAGACGCAGCAGGTCACGCGCCAGACGTTGCAGATCAGTGATACGTCCGTAGTGCGTCACAAAGGCACAACTGGGACGCAAAGCCATCAGACGTCCGATCGAGTCATGAAACGGCTCTGGATCGAACTGCACAGGCGTGGTCGCGGGAAACACGAAATTGCGATCGTCACGATCCAGTTCGCGATAGGACAGACCGAACATATCCCCAGTGAACAGCGAAGCGGTGCGCACATCGAAAATGCAGTTGTGATGGCGCGCATGTCCTGGCGTGTCGTAGCACACCAGGCGGCGGCCATTGAGTTCGATAGCGTCGCCATCATCGGCGATCAGGACGCGCGCTTCATCGACCGGCACGATGGTGCCATGCGTGCGTTCGGTTTCTTCGATGCCATACACGGCAATCGTCCCTGCGATCAGTTTTGCTGGATCGATCATGTGGCGCGCACCACGCGGATGAACCACCAGCCGGGCATTGGGCATGCGCTGCATCAGCTGCCCTGCGCCACCCGCGTGATCGAGGTGCACATGCGTCAGGATCACATAATCGACCGCAGCAGGTCCAAGGCCGCAGTCTTCGAGCGCTGCCAGCACCGCCGGCACCGAGTGGTTGGTACCGCTGTCGATCAGCGCTGCGCGGCCCTTCTCGACCATCAGATAAATGGCATCGAGATGCGGTCGTACGTAGCCGCTGTCGATGGCAAAGATGCCGTCGGAATACGCTGTTACGGGCTTGAAATCGAACATGGTTTTTTTGGAGTTGTCGGCAAGCACATCAAGCAGCAGTGCTGCTCGCGAGATGGATTTCAAGGCGCTTGGCGAAAAGCGTGGCAGGCCACAGGATGACGAAGTAACAAAGGGCAATCAGGGTATACACCTCAAGCGGACGATAGGTTTCGTGGGCCACCGTCTGCCCCTGGTAGAGCAGATCAGGGACCGCGAGGATCGACAGGAGCGATGTGTTCTTGAGCTGGATGATGGACTGGTTCACGAGTGCTGGCAGCATGCGCTTCATGGCCTGCGGCAACACCACGGACTGCATCACCTGGTAGCCACGCATGCCAAGAGCACGGGCTGCGTTCTTCTGACCTTGCTCGATCGACACGATGCCGCCGCGCACGATCTCTGAATAGAATGCGCCGCCATACAGCGCCAGCGTGACGATTGCAGCACCGCTGGGCGTCATCTCGATGCCCGAGACGATGGGCAGTGCGTAGTAGAACCAGATCAGCTGGACCAGCACCGGCGTACAGCGAAACAGTTCCACATAGGCGCGAGCGACGGCGCGCACCCATGGCAGAGGCGCAAGGCTCGCAAATGCCGTGACGATGCCGATGCCAAGGCCGAGCAGCACGCACACCACGGTATACAGCAGTGTGTCGACAATGCCGGCCAGAAAGAGGCGGCGGTACTCGAGCAGTGCAGCGAAATCCCAGTGATACACGAGACGCCGTCTCTAGAAGCTGATACCCGCGGGGATCTCATCGGGTCTAACGCCGACCAGCCGCTCGAGATTGCCCATCACGACATCCTTCACCTTGCCGCTGGCACGCTCGGTTGCGATCCACTTGTTGACATAGCTCTGCCAGGTCTTGTCGTCTTCCTTGCGAAAGCCGATGTTGGTGGTGGTGTTCTGGACCGGTGCTGGAACCACGATGTGACCAATCGAAGGGTTTTTCTTGAGCACAGGCAAGGCCAGGATGATGACCAGCACCTGTGCGTCAGCACGCCCCGACTGCAGCGCGAGGGTCGCGGTGGGCGCCGATTCGAGGCGGATGATGGTGGCATTCGGACAGGTGCGCGTGATCATCTGATCGTGTGAACTGCCCTGATCGACCGCCACCTTGAACTCAGGTTTGTTGAGCGATTCCCAGGTGGCAGCGGTGAAGTCCTTGCGTGCCAGCAACACAAAAGCGTTGTTGAACAGCGGGTCGGAGAAGTCGACCACCAGGGCGCGCTGGCGCACCTTGTCCTGTGTGGCGACGCCGGTGGGGCA
>CAZZVZ010000294.1:0-4732 GCA_964657655.1 Gammaproteobacteria bacterium
GGCGCTGACCGGCAGCCGGTGGTTCTGGATCTCGATCGGCTCGCGCAGTGCGTGCAGGATTTTTTCGGCAACGCGGGTCGGGCCCCGGGTATCGGCGTGGTCGGTGATCAGGATCACGAATTCGTCACCTCCCTGGCGGCTGACAGTATCCGACAGTCGCACGCAACCCTGCAGTACCTTGGCGACCTTGATCAGGAGCTGGTCACCGGTCGAATGACCGAGCGAATCGTTGACGTTCTTGAAATGATCCAGATCGACGAACAGCACTGCGATCTTGCTGCCATAGCGCCGGCCACGCTCGAGGGCCTGGCTCAGGCGGTCGCGCAGCAGCACCCGGTTGGGCAGGTCGGTCAGCACGTCATGCTGTGCCAGGTGTGCCATGCGCAGCGCAGCTTCGCGCGACTTGCTGACGTCATGGAAAATCGCGATGGCGCCGATCACCTGACCGCTGCGATCACGAATCGGTGCCGAGGTGTCTTCGACCGCGAGGGTTTGACCTTGGCGATGATGCAGCACCATGTGTTCTGAACTGTGACGCCGTTCTTCGCCGGCAAGCGCACTGCGTACCGGCTCGGCGAGCACCATGCCGGGTGCGCTGATGCGAAGGACCTCCGTCGCCGGACGATCCATCGCCTCTGCGAGCGGCCAGCCCGTGAAGTTTTCTGCGGCCTGATTCATGTAGCGGATGCGCCCACGCAGATCAGTCGAGATCACCGCGTCGCCGATCGAAGCCAAGGTCACGCGTAGACGCTCGCTCTCTTCAAACAACGAGGCTTCGGCACGGCCGCGGCGCCCGAGTTCCCGGCTCAGGATGACGCCCAGTGTGGCGCAGGCACCAAGCAGCAGTACGGTGATGATGCTGATCAGGATCGCTTCATCGAGCCAGCCACGCTGAATCGATTCGGTGGTGCGTGCGGCAATCAGGATCATCGGCAGACCGTCCAGGCGGCGTGCCACGAACTGCTTTTCTTCGCTTGAGGTGCTCGGCACCGTGATGAAAGTTCGGCCGTTCGAGGCCATGGCGCTCTCGAACACGCGCAACCCCTTGACGTTCTCTCCCGCGGTGCGATCGGTGTAGGGATAGCGCGTCAGTACTGTGCCGTCGGTCATGATGAGACTCACGCCGCTATCCTGGCCGGTCAGGATCTTCGAGAAAGTGTCCCTGAAGTAGCCGATATCGATGCTGCCGACCACCACGCCCGCAAACGTGCCGTCCGCCAGTTCCAGGCGCTTGCTGACTGGCACCACGTAGTGGCCCTCCTGGTCGAGCCGGAACGGATGCCCCACGTACATTTCAGGACTTCTGTCTTCTTTGTGATGCAAGAAGAATTCGCTGTTCTCGAAGTTGACGCGCTCGGGAATGGTGCGGCGCGAGTCGATGAAGACGTTGCCATGCTCGTCGATGACCTGGATCGATCCCAGGTATTCGGCGGTGCTCGAGCGATCGAACAGCAGCTTGTGCACCAGCGTCGGTTCGAGCTCCAGCAGTCCGGGCGTCTTGAGATCGTCGACCACTTCCTGAAGCGACAGGCCGTATAACTGGAAATTGCGCTGGATGTCGTGCGACACCAAGGTGACGATGTCGCGCTCGGATTGCTCGGCGGCGTGCCAGTTGTTGGCCCGGATGCTGTAGATCAGTCCGGCCGCCATTGCCATGATGGCGAACGCAATGGCCAGGCCCAGAACCAGCGCGCGTCGCGGAAGTAAGCGCTGCGCCTGGCGTTCGAAAGCAGTCTTGGCGTGGGGCTGCCAGCGGTGATTCAAGATTGGCTCCAAGCCGGTTTTGCATGACGATCGCAGGCTGCGGCGGGTACTACTACCCCTACCCGCAGCCCGTGGACATCATCTGTAACGGAGATGGATGCGATTTCTTTAGCGTCAATCTCGCATCCTGGCGTCGAAATGTGGGGCGACAGGCCGGTTTTTCGACGTGTTGCACGGACCCTCATGCCGTCTGCACCAGAGAGCGGGCAAAGACGAGTTCAATCACCTAGCCCAAACCGATCGGTTCTCCTAGAATTGGCGCTTTCATGATCAAGGGACGTTTCGCGCGCAGTGGTCCACAGCGCTAGCAGCCCCGGCATAAAGGTACGAGATGGCAATTTCCGCTGCGAGTGCAGTTCCCGCTCAAAAGCGTCGCCGCTTGCTTTCCACGGCATTCACGTTTCCGATGAAATATCTGTTTCCGCTATTGTGGATACTGGGGTTCGGATTCGGGGCTTGGGAGGTACTGGACCGTTACCTGAAAGGTGATCGGCACTCCCCTCCGCCTGTCGTCTTTATCGCAATCTGGCTGATCGGCAGCATCGTTCTCCTGATTTACTGTCGCGCCATCAAGCGCGTCGCGGTCGACGATACCAACCTGTATATCTCCAATTTCTTGCAGGAGATCGCAGTGCCGCTCTCAAATGTTGAGGCCGTCAGTGAGAATCGCTGGATCAATCAGCGCCCGGTGACCATCCGGCTGCGTTCGCCGATCCGGTTTGGCAAGAGCGTCCTGTTCATTCCGACCGCGCGCCTGTTTGGTCTTTGGTCTGCCAACCCGCTGGTGGCCGAATTGAGGACACTGGCTGGAATCGGGCATGCTGAACCGCTTCCTGTCGTGCCCCTATCCGCGGCCGCGGCCCGGATACCCGGTGCGAATTTCATTGCCGGAAAACTTGCCGCCTGGGACAGGGCGAATCCGAAGACATTCATTACGGTGAATGTGGTGCTCTGCCTGTTGGCCGGATTCAGCAATGGAGTGGCTGTCCTGTCGGGCGGCCGGGGCATTGCGCCGCTCATCCTCGAAGTGGTGCGCGATGTGGTGTTGCCGATCTGCGCCGTGGTCGTGCTCAGTGGCCTGTTCGGGCTGGCGCAGCCTGACACCAGGCGCGCGGTGCTCAGAATACACGGCGCGCTGTTGCTGATCGCAGCGCTGCTTCTCGTGATGTGGATGGCAGAAATCAACCTCGACGGGATTCCGCGCCATACGCCGTTCGGCTGGTCGCCGGGATTCTCCGAGCTGTTCGTGTGCTACACCATGTTCCTCGCGACCCGTTTTACGCTACGAGAAGATGCGCACAAAGGCGCACTGGTCTTCTATCTTCCGGCGTGGATCTTGATTCCGGTCATCGTCCTCGATGTCGGCGTCACGCTCAGGTTTTTCCAGCTGTTTTTCAGTGTCCCCCAAGGTCTGCAGCCATGAGGCAAGCATCGCTCGGGCCGGTGTCCGCCGTCTTGACGCTTCAACTATCATGCGGGCGGCGTGTTGCATGTCGCTCGGAGAGTTTCATGCGCGCATCGTCCCCGTCTCGCGCTCCGGGCAGATCCGCTGGCCCTGTGCAGGGTCCATTTTCCAGGGGAGAGGGCTGTTGCTCACGCCTGTCACGTACCAGATCTCGGAGCTGAATTAAATGGTGTTGAGGGTTTTCTGCAGTGCGGCTCTTCGTGCAGTTCTTCTGACCATGCCGGTCGTGCCTGCGCTGGCACAGGTGCAGGCGTCTTTCCCCCAGACAGCACCGCCGCAGCTGCCGTCGCAGCCGAACCTGCAGCCGCCGACCATCGAAGCGTCGGGTCTTTACATCCACCCGGCGTCCAAGCTGCAGCTGCCTGAGGCGGTCGGCAGATTCAGGCGTCAGAGCATTCGCCAGTATGACGCGGCCGGCACCGACATCAGCGCGGGTTACAACTTTGTCGCGCCGGGCAAGGCGGTTGCGGCCACCGTCTACATCTATCCGGGCTCAACGGTTCATTCAGCCGGCTCGCCTGCCAGTGCCATCGCCGATGCCAAGGCGCGACTGACGCAGGCCGAGTTTTTGCGACGCGAGCGCGAAGTCGTCGCCGCCAATCCAAGCGCCACGTTGATCGACCAGCAGGATGTCCAGCGCACGGAAAACGGCCACACCTATCTGGGCAAGATGGCGTTCTTCGATATCCACGGACCGTTTGCCGGGCAGGTCATGGATCTGAACTCACGTCTGTACGTGTTCTGCTTTATCGATGACAGCTGGGCCATCGAGTACCGCTTTACGTATCCAAGAGGCCTCGACGTCGACGCCGACATCAAGAGTTTCATTGCTGCCTGGAACTGGCACAAGGTGACGTAAGCGGCTGCCCGAGCTGGCCGATCCTGCTAGGCA
The DNA here is from genome assembly GCA_964657655.1 of Gammaproteobacteria bacterium. Classification (GTDB taxonomy): domain Bacteria; phylum Pseudomonadota; class Gammaproteobacteria; order Burkholderiales; family Burkholderiaceae_D; genus CAJCIC01. The sequence continues at coordinate 4,122 of CAZZVZ010000294.1, forward strand.
GCCGATGCGAATCCCTCGAGCGCACTGACCAGATTGCCACCCAGGTGCTCGGACAGGTAGCCGCCTTCTTGGATCAGCACGGTCGGCAGGTCGAGCTTTGCGATCGCGGCCAGCAGCACAGCAAAATCTTCGGTCTTGATGCCAAGTCCCTTGTACGGATCACCCTCGTGCGCATCCAGTCCGAGTGCGACCACGACCGCGCCCGGACAGTAGGCCCTGATCGCTTCGAGGGCCGCATTGAACGGCGGTAGATAGGTCTTAAGGGTCGAGCCGATCGGCAGCGGCGTATTGAGGTTGTAGCCAACACCGTCGCCTTCACCGTGTTCGTGAGCAAAGCCGGTGAAGAACGGATAGAAGGCGCTCGGATCAGCGTGCAGCGATATGGTGAGCACATCGCTGCGACGGTAGAAAATACCTTGCGTGCCGTTACCGTGATGCACATCGATATCGAGGATGGCGATGCGGTCGTACATGGCGCGCATCTGCTCTGCGGCGATCGCCACGTTGTTCAAATAGCAAAACCCCGCTGCGCGATCGGCGTAGGCATGATGTCCGGGCGGGCGACACAGTGCATAGGCGACGCGCTCGCCATCCATCACGAGTCTCGCCGC
>CAZZVZ010000295.1:0-4682 GCA_964657655.1 Gammaproteobacteria bacterium
GGTGCGAAGTCTATCTGCCAGGGGCCGGCTGGATCGGACTTGATCCAACCTCGGGGCTGCTGGCGGGTGAAGGTCACATTCCGCTCGCAGCCACACCGGAGCCCGGTGCTGCAGCACCCGTCAGCGGTGCAGTCGATCAGGCCGAAGTCGAATTCCATCACCACATGGAAATCACGCGCATCTATGAATCGCCGCGCGTGACCTTTCCCTACACGGAAGAGACGTGGCAGACCATCAACGCGGTGGGCGAGGGTGTCGATCGCCAGCTCGAAGCCATGGATGTCAGGCTCACCATGGGTGGCGAGCCGACCTTCGTGTCGGTCGATGACCGTGATGGCGCCGAATGGAACACCACCGCGCTCGGACCCACCAAGCGGGCGCTTTCGAGCCAGCTGCTGTTTCGTCTCGCCGAACATTATGGCAAGGGTGGCTTTCTGCATTTCGGACAGGGCAAATGGTATCCGGGCGAGCAGCTGCCGCGCTGGGCACTGTCGGTCTTCTGGCGCGCCGATGGAACGCCGATCTGGAACGATCCCAAGCTCCTGGCCGATGAAGCTGCCGAGGGCAGTTCGACCAGCGAGGACGCGCAGCGTTTCGCCAAGCGCCTGGCCGAAGCGCTTGGCGTCACCGCACACCATTGCCTGCCGGCCTACGAGGACACTTACTACTACCTCTGGAAGGAACGCCGTCTGCCGGTCAACGTCGATCCACGCGATCCACGCCTGGACGACGCGCAGGAGCGCGAGCGCATCAGACGCGTGTTCGCGCAGGGCCTGGGCAAGGTGGTGGGCTACGTGCTGCCGCTGGCACGCAACACGCGCGGCAGCGGGTTTCACAGCGGCCCGTGGTTCTTGCGCGATGAGAGTCTGCTGCTGCTGCCCGGCGATTCGCCGATGGGCTACCGCCTGCCGCTCGATGCCTTGCCGTGGGTTGCCGAAGAGGACCGCGAAATCATCATCGCCGAGGATCCGTTCGTGCCAGCGCGCACGACGGTGCGCGAAGTCATGGCCACACCTCTGAAGAGCCAGAGCAGCGCCCAGTCGCTCGGCTTCGGTCCGGCCGGACGCGCCTATGTGGGCGGCACCGTGCCGCTTGCAGCTGCGAAGTCTGGCGAAAATGCCGCCGACAGCAAGGCCGTGGTCGACGAGAGCCCAAAGGTACCACCGGCACGCCTTCAGTCTGCAGCACGCTATGTGCGTACTGCGCTGTGTGTCGAGCCGCGCGACGGACACCTCTATGTCTTCCTGCCACCGGTCAAGGATCTGGACGGCTTTCTCGAATTGCTGGCTGCCATCGAGACCACGGCCGCAGCGCTGAAACTGCGTATCGTGCTGGAAGGCTACGCGCCGCCACGCGATGCGCGCCTGAAAGGCCTGTCGGTGACCCCTGATCCTGGTGTCATCGAGGTCAATATCCATCCGGCGGCGAACTGGACCGAACTGGTCGAGCACACCGAGTTTCTCTATCGGGCAGCCTTCGAGACGCGCCTGTCGAGCGAGAAGTTCATGATCGACGGACGTCATAGCGGCACGGGCGGGGGCAACCACCTGGTGCTTGGTGCCGCGCATCCGCCCGACAGTCCGTTCCTGCGCCGCCCCGATGTGCTGGCGAGCCTGCTTGGCTACTGGCACAACCATCCGTCGCTGTCGTATCTGTTCTCCGGCCTTTTCATCGGACCGACCAGCCAGGCACCGCGTGTCGACGAAGCGCGCATGGACCAGCTCTACGAGCTGGAACTGGCGCTCGAGCAGATCCGCCTGCAGGTCGAAAAAAATGGCACCGAGGTGGCGCCCTGGGTGATCGACCGGGCGCTGCGCAACATTCTGGTGGACGTGACTGGCAATACCCACCGCGCCGAATTCTGCATCGACAAGCTGTATTCCCCCGATGGCCCGACCGGGCGCCTCGGCCTGCTCGAACTGCGTGCCTTCGAAATGCCGCCGCACGCGCGCATGAGCCTGGTGCAGCAGCTGCTGCTGCGCGCGCTGATCGCGCGTTTCTGGCGTGAACCGTATCGCGCGCCGCTGGTGCGCTGGGGCACCGAACTGCATGACCGCTTCCTGCTGCCGAGCTATGTGTCGCTCGATTTCGACGACGTCATGACCGAACTCAACTCATCTGGCTTTGCCTTTGATGCCAAGTGGTTCGCGCCGCATTTCGAATTCCGCTTCCCGTTCATCGGCGAGGTTGCAGCGCTCGGCGTGCATCTGACCTTGCGCGGCGCGCTGGAACCGTGGAACGTGCTCGGTGAAGAGAGTACCGGGCAGGGCACGGTGCGCTACGTCGACTCGTCGCTCGAGCGCATCGAGGTCAAGGTCACCGGTCTCGTCGACCGGCGTCATGTGGTGACCGTCAACGGCGAGGCAGTGCCGCTGCGTCCCAGCGGGCGCGCCGGTGAACATGTGGCGGGTGTGCGCTACAAGGCCTGGGCACCGGGCTCGGCGCTGCACCCCAACATCGGCACGCATGTGCCGCTGCGCTTTGACGTGGTCGACACCTGGAATGCCCGCTCGATTGCCGGCTGCAGCTACCACGTGGCACATCCGGCCGGTCGCAACTACGAGACCTTCCCGGTCAATGCCTACGAAGCCGAGAGCCGGCGCCTGGCGCGCTTCTCGCGGCTGCTGCACACCGCGGGCGCCATCAAGGTCGAGTATTCGGCACAACCGGTCGAATTCCCCTACAGCATCGATCTCAGGCAATCAAAGGTCTGATGGTGAGTGCGCCTCGCATCCATTTTCCTTCCTGTTGACCCATGGCCCATCATGCGTCGTCGCTGTTCGACCGTGAACCTTCGCTTGATGCTTCGGCGCGAGCGGCCATGGTGGCACTGCCCAAGATCGCGGGCCATTTCGACGAGCTAAGAGGCTCCAGCGCGCGGCTGCGCGCGCCCTGGATCCAGTTCTTCGACGGTCTTGGCAGCGACGGTTTCGCCGATCTGGATCATCGCCTCGACAATGTCGGGCGCCAGATCCGCGAGAACGGCATCACCTACAACGTCTACGCCGATGCCAGCGGCACCAGTCGTCCGTGGTCGCTCGACCTGCTGCCCTTCCTGATCGAGCAGGACGAATGGGCCGCGCTGTCGGCCGGCGTGGTGCAGCGTGCCCGTCTCATGAATGCGACCCTGCAGGATGCCTACGGCGAAGGACGTGCCGTGCGCGAAGGACTGCTGCCGGCCGCCCTCGTCGAAGGTCACCCGGGATACCTGCGCGCGGTGCATGGTTTCAAGCCGCCGGGCGGCGTGTTCCTGCATATCGCAGCCTTTGATGTGGCGCGCGCGCCCAATGGCACCTGGTGGACGGTCGGGCAGCGCATCCAGGCACCGTCCGGCCTTGGCTACGTGCTCGAGAACCGCCTCACCATCTCGCGCCAGTTCCCGACCGCGTTTCGCGATCTGCACATCCAGCATCTGGCCGGATCCTACAAGCGCATGCTTGAAGCGCTGACCGCGATGGCGCCGCAGCAAGACGGCGTGCCACGCATCGTGCTGCTGACACCTGGCCCGTTCAACGAAACCTATTTCGAGCACGCCTACCTGGCGCGCTATCTCGGCCTGCCTCTGGTCGAAGGCAGCGACCTGACGGTGCGCGATGACATGGTCTATCTGAAGGCACTGCACGGCCTCGAGCGGGTGCACGGCATCCTCAGACGACTCGATGACGACTTCATCGATCCACTCGAATTGCGCAGTGACTCGACGCTCGGCGTGCCGGGCCTGCTGCAGGCCATGCGCGCAGGCAACGTGACCATCGCCAACGCACCGGGTGCAAGTTTCCTGGAGTCGCCCGCAGCGACAGCCTTCTTCCCCAAGCTGTGTGAAGCGCTGCTGGGCGAAAAACTGTTGCTGCCTTCGCTGTCGTCGTGGTGGTGCGGCGAGGCGGTGGTGCGAGAACAGGTGCTGCCCAGACTGCGCGACCTGGTGGTCAAGCCCACCTATCCACGCGGCGGCTTCGAGGCATTCCTCGGCGCTGATGCGAGCGAAGAGGAACTGGGCCGGTGGCGCAAGCGCATCGAGGAAGATCCAACCGCCTTCACCTTGCAGTCCTATCTGCCCTTGTCCCAGGCGCCGACCTGGCAGGGCGGTCAGGTGATTCCGCGCGCTGCCATGGTCCGGCTGTTCGCGCTGGCCGACGCCAATGGCGAGTGGCATGCGCTGCCCGGCGGCATGACCCGAATCGCCAGCCGCGACCGCCAGATTGTCTCGATGCAGCGCGGCGGCAGCAGTCTTGACACCTGGGTCATGACCCCCGGGTCGGTGGACGCCTTCTCGATGCTGCCCGAACACATCCGTCCGGAGGATCTGGTCACCAAGAGGCGGCCGGTGTCGAGCCGCGCTGCCGAGAATCTATTCTGGATGGGGCGTTATGCCGAGCGCGCCGAGAACACGGTGCGCCTGGCCCGCCTGACGCTTTGGTACCTGAGTCGCGACGATGCCATGCCCGAGCCGTTTCTGGCCGCCATCGAGACGCTTTGCGTGGGGCGTGGACTGGTCCCCGAAGAAGTGGCGCCACCGGCATTGTCGCCGCGCGTATTCGAGCGCGCCCTGATCGCTGCGCTGGCAGACACCAAGGATGTGCCAAGCGTGGGCTTTGATGTGCGGGCGCTCGGCCACGCCGCAGGCCAGATCCGCGATCGCCTGTCGCCCGCGCACTGGCGTCTGATTCTGGCCGCCGGCGACG
>CAZZVZ010000296.1:0-4679 GCA_964657655.1 Gammaproteobacteria bacterium
CTTCGCGCATTCGCAATATCGGCAGCTGGCGCGTCAAGGAAACCGACCGGATTTCGGCCATGGCGGCCGAGCTGCGGAAATTCGGCGCACAGATCGAGGAGGGCAGTGACTGGATCACCATCGTGCCCCCCGTGAAGTGGCTGCCAGCCACGGTCCAGACCTACGACGATCATCGCATGGCGATGTGCATGTCGCTGGCTGCGTGCGCGGGCGTGACGGTCGATATTGCCGACCCGCAATGCGTGGCCAAGACTTTCCCCGATTATTTCGAGCGCCTGGCAGCGCTGACCAGCTGATGAATCAAGCAGCCCATATCCCGGTGATCACCGTCGACGGTCCGACCGCCTCGGGCAAGGGAACCGTCGCAGAACGCGTCGCTGCGATTCTTGGCTTTCATTACCTCGACAGCGGCGCCTTGTACCGACTGGCAGCGCTGGCCGCGCTCAACGCCGGGGTCGATATGGGCGACGAGGCCCAGGTGGCGGCCTGCGCCGCAAAAATCGACATCCGCTTTGCCGGCGGCTGCGTCTTCCTTTCGGGCCAGGATGTGAGCAACCAGATCCGCGCCGAGGCGGTCGGCAACAACGCGTCGCGGATTGCCGTGATGCCGGCGCTGCGGGCGGCGCTTTTGAAGCGCCAGCAGGATTTCCGGCAGCCGCCGGGGCTGGTGGCCGACGGGCGGGACATGGGAACGGTGGTCTTCCCGGACGCGAATGTGAAGGTTTTTCTCACCGCGAGTGTCGAAAAACGCGCACAACGGCGCAGTAAACAATTGATCGAGAAAGGTTTTTCTGTTAATATGTCGTCCCTCTTGCTTGATCTGCGTCAGCGCGACGAACGCGACTCAGGCCGCGAAAGCGCGCCGCTCAAGGCGGCCTCTGACGCGCTTCTGATCGATAGTTCGGATCTGAGCGTCGATCAGGTGGTGGAATCGATCGTCAGCCGTTACCGCGAGGTCACGTCGGGCAGTTGAATTTGCAGTTTTGAACGTGCAGCACCGTGGAACGCTGGAATGGTCCGGCGTTTCGTTGATCAACCTTAACCCAAGGGTCCGCACGTTCTGTGCGGTGTGTTTACCAAACTTATGTCAGCTCTCGCTACCTCAACTCATACCCCCGATCCCGAAAGCTTTGCCGCTCTGTTCGCAGAAAGCCTGTCACGTCATGACATGCGCGCCGGCGAAGTTATCACCGCAGAAGTGGTCCGCGTCGATTACAACTTTGTCGTCGTAAACGCAGGCCTCAAGTCGGAAAGTTTCATCCCCGTCGACGAATTCAAGAATGACCACGGCGAGATTGACGTCAAGCCAGGTGATTTCGTCAGCGTTGCCATCGAGTCGCTCGAAAATGGCTTTGGCGACACACTGCTGTCGCGTGACAAAGCCAAGCGCCTGGCATCCTGGATGGCCCTCGAAAAGGCGCTCGAAACCGGCGACCTGGTGAGCGGCACCATCACGGGCAAGGTCAAGGGCGGCCTGACCGTCATGACCAACGGCATTCGTGCCTTCCTGCCGGGCTCGCTGGTCGATACCCGTCCGGTCAAGGACACCACGCCGTACGAAGGCAAGACCCTCGAATTCAAGGTCATCAAGCTCGACCGCAAGCGCAACAACGTGGTGCTGTCGCGTCGCGCCGTGATCGAAGCATCGATGGGCGAGGAACGCGCCAAGCTGCTCGAGACGCTCAAGGAAGGCACCATCGTCACCGGTGTGGTCAAGAACATCACCGACTACGGTGCGTTCGTCGACCTCGGTGGTATCGATGGCCTGCTGCACATCACCGATCTGGCATGGCGTCGTGTGCGTCATCCGTCGGAAGTGATCTCGGTCGGCCAGGAAATCACCGCCAAGGTCCTGAAGTTCGATCAAGAGAAGAACCGCGTGTCGCTTGGCGTCAAGCAACTCGGCGAAGACCCATGGGTCGGCCTGTCGCGCCGCTATCCGCAAGGCACCCGTCTGTTCGGCAAGGTCACGAACCTGACCGACTACGGCGCATTCGTGGAAGTCGAACAGGGGATCGAAGGCCTGGTGCACGTGTCCGAAATGGACTGGACCAACAAGAACATCGCACCTTCGAAGGTGGTGCAACTGGGTGACGAAGTCGAAGTCATGGTCCTCGAGATCGATGAAGACCGTCGTCGTATCAGCCTCGGCATGAAGCAGTGCAAGCCGAATCCCTGGGATGACTTCAGCCTCAACCACAAGAAGGGCGACAAGGTTCGTGGCGCCATCAAGTCGATCACCGACTTCGGCGTGTTCATCGGCCTGCCTGGCGGCATCGACGGTCTGGTGCATCTGTCTGACCTGTCGTGGAGCGAAGCCGGTGAAGAAGCCGTGCGCCGGTTCAAGAAGGGCGACGAACTCGAAGCCATGGTGCTTGCCATCGACGTGGAACGCGAGCGTATTTCGCTCGGCGTCAAGCAGCTCGAAGGTGATCCGTTCTCCAACTTCGCTGCGACCTTCGACAAGGGCGCGCTGGTGGAAGGCACCGTCAAGTCGGTCGATGCCAAGGGTGCAGTGGTGCAGCTTTCCAACGAAGTCGAGGGCTATCTGCGCGCTTCGGAAATTTCTCGTGACCGCGTCGAAGATGCACGCAATCACCTGAAGGAAGGCGATACCGTGTCGGCGATGGTCATCAACGTGGATCGCAAGAACCGCGGTATCAACTTGTCGATCAAGGCCAAGGACAGCGCTGACACCCAGGAGCACATGGCAAAGATCGCAGCCGAGACTGGTGCTGCGACCGGAACCACGAATCTTGGCGCGCTGCTGAAGGCCAAGCTCGATGGCGGTCAGAGCTAACCCGGTTCTGGCAGCCCTCTCATGACGAAGTCGGAGCTGATTGCAAGACTGGCTGAGCGTTATCCGCAGTTGATCGCCAAGGATGCGGATTTTGCGGTCAACACGATTCTCGATGCGATGTCCCAGGCACTGGCCGAAGGACACCGTATCGAAATCCGCGGGTTCGGCAGTTTCGCCCTCAATCGACGTCCGCCACGCGTGGGGCGCAATCCCAAGTCGGGCGAAAAAGTGATGGTCCCGGAAAAGCGGGTGCCTCACTTCAAGGCCGGCAAGGAACTGCGCGAGCGTGTCGACGCGCAAGCCGGGGGCGCCAAGAGCACCCTTGCGGGCGCCGAAGTTGTTGAATAAGGCAGCGCGCCGTTCGGCGCGCCGCTGTTTCTAGCCAGCTGGGATCTATACGCCATGCGCTACCTGGTTCGGGCACTCTGGCTGATCATTTTTCTTGTGCTGTTCGCCTTCGCGGTCGCCAATACAGGCACCTCGGAGCTGCGTTTTTATGGCGATTTTGTCTGGCGCGCACCGCTCGTGGTGCTGCTGCTGGTGTTTTTCATCGCAGGTTTTGTGTTCGGTGTGCTGGCCCTTATACCCGGGGTGATCCGCATGCGCATCGAGCTTCGCCGTCTGCGCCGCCTGACCACCGAAACGCCGGTGGTGCCGCCACCTGGCGGTTATGCGGTTGCCCCTGACAGCATCCAAACGGTCGCGCAAGGCGCCCGCACCACTTCCTGAGCCCCGTGGAAGCAGCACCCTGGTGGCTTCTGATCGTCGCGCCGTTCGTGCTGTTCGCGCTCGGCTGGGTGGCAGCACGCATCGACATCGGCCATCTGATGAGCGAGTCGCGTGCGCTGCCAAGTTCGTATTTCAAGGGCCTCAACTACCTGGTCAATGAACAGCCCGACCGGGCCATCGATGCTTTCATCGAGGTCGTCAAGCTTGACCCCGAAACCATCGATCTGCACTTCGCACTCGGCAACCTGTTTCGGCGCCGCGGCGAAACCGAGCGTGCCATCCGCATGCACCAGAACCTCCTGTCGAGACCCGATCTGCCCGAGGACCAGCGCACCCATGCACTGTTCGAACTGGGCCAGGACTATCTGAAAGCGGGTCTGCTCGATCGTGCCGAAGAGACCTTCACCCAGCTCGAATCAAGCAGTTATTCTGTCGACGCAAGGCGCAACCTGCTTGAAATCTTCCAGCTCGAAAAAGAATGGATGAAGGCGATCTCGGCGGCGGTCGAACTGCAGGAAATGGGTGCCGGCTCGAACCAGATGCGCATTGCGCAGTTCTATTGCGAACTGGCCCAGACCGCAGTCAACGAGTCGCGCCTGGCAGATGCGAAGAGCGAACTCGAAGCAGGCCTTGCCGCCAATCGCAAGAGCGTGCGAGCCCTGGTGCTGCTCGGCGACATCGCTGTGCGCGAGGGTCGCGACGAGGATGCAATCGGCTACTGGAAGCGCATCGAGCAGCAGAGCCCCCCACATATCGCGCTGGTAGCAGAACGCATGATGGATGCGTTTCGCCGCACCGGGCGCTTCACCGAAGGCCTGATGCTGCTGCGATCCTACTTCGATACCACACCCTCCATCGATCTGCTCGAAGCGGTCCTGAAGGCGACCGCCGAGCTGCAGGGCGCGCAGGTGGCAAGCCAGGTCGCCCTCGATGCGCTGCACCGCAGTCCGAGTCTTCTGGCGCTGAGCCAGTATCTCGATAGCCGGGCTGAGCTGGCCGAACCTGCCGAGCGTGCCAACCTCGAGGTGGTGCGTAACCTGATTCATAATCACACCCGCCGAATCGGCAGGTACACCTGCGCTAACTGCGGCTTCAAGGCGCGCCAGTTCCACTGGCAGTGCCCGGGTTGCTCGACCTGGGAATCCTATCC
>CAZZVZ010000297.1:0-4660 GCA_964657655.1 Gammaproteobacteria bacterium
GGTGCTCCCAGTAATAGAAGAATTCGCTTGCCAGCAGCAGGGCCAGCAGGCCTGGCAGCCGGTTCATCGCAATCGTGGCGACGCGGTGCTCCCAGAGGAACAGCAGCACCCCGGTAAACAGACCGCGGGTCACGAGCCCGACCACGGTGTGGCCGAGTGCCACCCCGAGCGTGGCGAGCGACTCTCTCCAGTCAAGGCGCTCTGGCGCGCGACGCGCCAGAGTCAGGGCCTCGATCAGGGCGATCAGCACCAGCAGCGGGAACACCAGCCGCAACGGTCCCAGGCGATACGCCATCAGGCGATCCATCATCGTCTCAGGTGTTACTTGGGGCAGGTGATGGTCGCGCCGCTTGCGTTGCTGCAGCTGCCACTATGGGTCAGACCGGTCTGCGGCGTGTACGAGGTGCTGCCGTTGTAGGTGTCGCCGTTGGCCGCGGTGGCCGTGGTGGTGCGGCTTTCATCCACGCCACTGGCGGTCTTGGTGGCCGATCCCGAGCTGCTGACGCTGCCCTTCGGCCCGCTTGCCGAGATGCTCGACTGGTGCGTCGCGTCGCCCGCCCCGTTGGTGCTGTTGCTCGCCGTGCGCGTGCCGCTCGAACCGTTGGCGCCCTTGAATCCAGCAACGCTTCCTTCGCTCACGCCGCCTGCACCATTGGTGGTCACGCCGCGCGCCCGACCATAGACGCCACCTGCTGCAGTGCGGCCCGCGACCACGCTGCCCGCGCTCACGCCGCCCGATGGATTGGCACGCGCGCCGCGCACCACGACATGTCCCTGGGCGAGTGCGCTCGACATGCACATCGACATGCTGAGAAAGGCAATGCTGACAATGCTTGCTGATTTCAAGGTTGCTGATTTCATGATCTGGCCTCTTTTGGTTGGTGGTTTTGCGTTCTGGCAGAAGGTCGCGAGGCGACACTCCATGAGCCAACACTCTAGGCGGCGAGCGATTACGGCAAATGACCAGCCAAGGCGATTTTGTTTCCTGATGTGTCCCACACTGCGCCTGTAACCGTGTGACATAAAGCGCGCGTCGCAACGCGCTACCATTTCGTCCATCGACCGACCAGAGAAACGCTTGAAGCACGACGGTCCAGTTCAAGCGAGCAAGGAGAACCGCATGCGAACAGGCCATACCGGATGACCAACAGCGCAGCCGCCGTGCGTGCGCGCATCCTCGTGGTCGACGACGAAGCCGACCTGCGTCTGTTGCTCGAACGCTACCTCGGCGATCAGGGATTTGAGGTCACCACGCGCGCCGACGGCCAGGAGGTGACCGAACTGCTCAGGCGCGAGCCGTTTGACCTTTTGGTGCTCGATCTGATGATGCCAAAGGAGAGCGGCCTTGCGATCTGCCAGCGCCTGCGCGCGGCCGGAGAAGTGATTCCGATCCTGATGCTGACCGCCAAGGGCGATCCTGTCGATCGCATCATCGGCCTTGAAAGCGGAGCAGACGATTACCTGGCCAAGCCGTTCACCCCGCGCGAGCTGGTGGCCCGCATCCAGGCCCAGCTGCGCCGGCGCTCGATGGATGCGCAAAGCGTCAGCAGCGGACTCGAACAGATCGCCTTCGGTCCGTTTCTTCTTGATCTGAAGACCCGCCGTCTGCTGCGGCACGGCCAGCCGGTACCGCTGTCGTCGGTCGAATTCGTGGTTCTAAGAGCGCTGGCACAACACGCCAACGTGGAATTGAGCCGCGACCGGCTGCTCGATCTCAGCAAGGGCAGCGACAGTTCGGCCACCGACCGCAGCATCGATGTGCAGGTGCTGCGCCTTCGGCGCAGCATCGAAGACGACCCGTCCAACCCGCGCTGGATCAGAACGGTCCGTGGTGTCGGCTACGTGTTCGTGCCCGACGCCATCTGATGATGCGCCCCAGTGCCACCCTGTTTCGCCAGAATCTGGTGCTGTTCGTGGCGCTGATCCTGTTCGGCCAGCTCACCACTTCGCTGCTGTTCTTCCATTTCTCGCAGCGACCGCGCATGGAAGTGTTCGCGGCCATTGCGGCGCATCAGCTCATCACCACCAAGAACACGCTGCATGCGTTGCCGCAACAGGAGCGGTCGATTTATCTGAGCGAGACCAATCAGGGCGGGGTGCTGAGCATCTCGACCAGCCCACAGGGCGACACCAGGGCAGCGCCGTTTGGCGTGGCACGACTGGTGTTGCGCATGCTGCAGACTGACCTTGACGGCAGCGCGATCGATATCGACCTGGCAAATGGCGAGGAACGCCACCTGGTCGCGCACTGGGTCGACGGCCCGACCGGCTACTACGCGACCCTGCCCCAGATCCCGCTTGCGGCCGGGTCAGCCAGCGTGTGGGTGTTGGTCTCGGCCATGGTCGGTTTGTTGTCGCTGGCCGGCGCACTGCTGGTCCAACGCCACCTCAACCGTCCGCTCGACCAGCTGGTGGCAGCCGCGCGCCTGGTCGGGCGCGGTCAGGAACCGCCACGGCTGGCAGAAGACGGGCCGCGCGAGATCGCTACACTGGCCCGGGGCTTTAACCGCATGGTCGACGATTTGCGCGACATCGAGCAGCAGCGCACTCTGATGCTGGCTGGCGTGTCGCACGACCTGCGCACCCCGCTCACCAAGATGCGGCTGGTGCTGGGCATTCTCGAAGGTCAGCTGGAAACGGAGCTGGCCGCGCAGATGGAGCGCGGCATCAACGACATGGACCGGCTGCTCGGGCAGTTTCTCGATTTCGCCCGCATCGACAGCGCCGAACAGGTCACAGTGCTCGACCTGGCCCAGCTGGTTGCCGAAGCGCTCGTCTCGAGCGGCCTTGAAGACGCGTCACAAGTCTGTTTCCCGGACGGCGCAGCGGCACCGGTCATGATGAGCGGCCGGCGCGAAATGCTCAGGCGCCTGTTGACCAACTTATTCGATAACGCGCGCAAATATGGGGCAGTCGGACCAAAAGCGCCCCTTTTTGTGACGATTTCCGCCTCGGCACAAGAACTCCGCCTGACCCTTAGGGACCATGGACCAGGCTTTGCCGGCAGCGATCAGGGCGACCTGACGCGGCCATTTGTTCGCGGGTCGGCGAGCGGCCAGACGCCAGGCGCAGGTTTGGGACTCGCCATCGTGGCGCGCATCGTGGCGCTGCACCATGGCGAGCTCAGCCTCGCTCGCGCGCCGCAGTCAGGAGCGCTGATTGAGGTGATCCTGCCCCGGACCGCCCCTCAATAACGCAAGATTTCGTATCTCGCGACCACCTGTTCAAGGCGAATGTTGCGCTGATTACACCACCCGTGGCAGGCTTCGCTGCGGGCGCGCTGGCTTTGACAATTTGTCATAGTCAACTGGTGCGCCCCTCGTTACACTGGAAGAGCCACGTGGACCCGAATTAGATCAATCAAAAGGGTCGGTAGGCACCATCCATCGGGAAAGTTTCTGCGATGCAAGAAGCGAAAATCGCATCCTCGGCAGTCGCCGGTACCCAGACTGCCCTGAGTCAGCGCCTCATGCGCGAGCTGCGCAATGCGGTGCTGTCTTTTACTATGGAAGAAGCCGAGCCGCTGTGCGGCCGGGTCAAGGAAAACCTGTTCGAAGCGTCCGATCGCTCGACCCGGGTCGATGAACAGAATGTGCTGCTGACCGCCTACACGGCGCTCATCAAGGGTTCCCCCAATTTCATCCGCATGCTGCGCCTGCAGCTGCCGATGGCCGTCGAGAAGGCGCTCGAGTCGGACAAGACTGCCGTGGTGGTCGACATGACCACCACCCAAAGACTCAAGCTGGTCGAGGTGGAAGACGTCGAACGCGAAGTGCTGATCCTCAACATGGTCAGAAAGCTGGAAGACTTCTGCGGCGACACCTTATCCCCGCTGACGCTGCGCATCTGCCACCTGAAGGGCATCGAGCACGTCCATCTGCAGCTCAATCCGTTCAAGCCCGAGACCTTCGTGCGCGGTTTCACCGACGCGTGGGAGGCCTTCGACGGCAACAAGCTGTCGACGCGCGTCATGCTGCGCTCGCTCAATATCGCCAATTTTCTGCCGCTCAACGCGCTCTACTCAGAACTCAACGAGCTGCTCATCAATAACGACGTGATGCGCGAGGAGCGCTATTCGATCCGTCGCACCGCTGAATCGCCTGCCGGCGCCTTGTGGAAGCGCAGCAACGCTGCGAGCGGCCCGCGCCAGGCGCTCTCGATCGAGGGCATGGGCCCGGGCGGGGCGGGTGGTGGCGGTGGCGGCGGTGGCGGTGCAGGTGGTGATTTCAGCGCGCTGAGCAACAACCTCGACAGCGTGCTGGGGCAGCTGCCGGTCACGGAGGACACCGGTGGCGGGGCCAACGGGCCCGTGACCAGCTGGACCTTCAATCCGTCGCGTTTCCTGCATCAGGTCACGCTGCTGCTCGAGACCGCCGGCAACGCACGCCCGCGCAATCCCGAAGATCCGGTGCAGCCGGTGGTCGGAGCGCCCGATCGGCGACTGATGTCGCGCCTCAACGATCTCATGGTGCAGTCCAAGAACGCTGCCAACGATGTCGATCCGGCAGCAGCGGACGCCGCGAATTTCGAGACCATCGAGCTCGAAGCGCTGCGCGACGAACCCGAAGTCGCCTCTGCCACCGAAATCGACCGCGCCACCATCGAGATGCTGACGCGTGTATTTCGCTTCGCACTCGGCGACGACTCGATTCCGCCGACG
>CAZZVZ010000298.1:0-4660 GCA_964657655.1 Gammaproteobacteria bacterium
CGCCCAGATTCCAACGGCGCGTCCTCGCGCCTCACCTTCGAAGGTCTCAGCGAGAATCGCCAGACTGTTGGGCATCAGGATGGCAGCGCCAATGCCCTGCAGCACGCGCGCTGCGACCAGCAGGCCAATGCCGGGTGCCAGGCTGCAGCCCAGCGATGCCATCGCGAACAGCACCAGCCCGGTCACCAGCATCAGGCGTTTGCCGTAACGATCGCCTGCTGCGCCGCCTGCAAGCAGCAGCGCGCCAAGAGGCAGCAGGTAGCCATTCACGACCCAGGCCAGCTGGCTGCCCGAGATCGACAGGGCGTGGCCGATGGCAGCCAGTCCGACGTTGACCACAGAGCCATCGATGAAGGCCAGGCTCGACGCCAGGATGGTGGTGACCAGCACCATGCGTCGCCCCCGGTCATCAAGCGCGGCGGGCCTGCCCGAAGCACTCGATCGGGATGGCGGAAGGTTATGAAACAGCACGATGCTTCTCAAAGGTGTACATGTTGCACGCTGGTCTCCCCGCAGCGCGTGCAGGTGCGGGCTCGAGGCCGGTTCTAGCGGCCCGCCAGATCACTGCTGCGTCGATAGATACGCCACTGGTCGGGAAGTTCCTCGACCAGCCGGTAGTCGGGGCTGGTGGCAAACGGATCCTGGGTCCAGCTGCCGTCGCGCGCTGTCACCACCGCCGTGCTGCAGTCATAGGTGGTGGCAAGTTCGTGCAGATCCTCGCGGCTGGCATCGCCTGCGAAGATGCGGCGGAACTTGGCATCGACCAGGTATAGCTGGTCGTGCGGCACCGAGGTATACACCTGGCTCAACTCCCAGCCTGCATAGCAGGAGCGCCGGTTTGCGAGCAGGGCCCATGAGATGTTGACCGGCCAGGGCGTCATGTCGCGAAACGCGTATGGGTTGTTGGCGACGCGCTGGTCGGGCGCGGTATGGTCACGCACTTTCTGCCACATGGCCGGCTGGTCGGCGAAGGCACCCGACCCCGGTGCCGGTCGAGCCAGCCAGTTGTCGTGCACCAGGCGCGCGGTTTCTGGTGCACTGAGTGCCATGGCGATGACTGCCAGCGCGATCGGCAGCGATTTCTTTCCTGCTGTCCAGAACGACAGGCCCACTGCAGCCAGCACGATCAGTGCTGTGGCAGCCAGCAGTGTCGCGCGCCAGCCGAGATCATTGTTGAACGCCAGCGTGCTGGCCAGCAAGCTTGCGACCAGCAGCGAGGCGAGCGCCAGTGCCATCAGCAGCAGCGCCAGGCGGCGCTGCGAGCGTGACACCAGTTTCAGCCAGTGCAGCGATCGGATCATCACGGCCATACCGGCCAGATAGCAAAGCGACAGCTCAAGCGGCAGTAGCACCAGCCAGCACGCCGGGAGGGCCAGCAGCGTGCGCCAGGTGGCAGGCATGGCGGGGCCGATGCTCTCGATCATGTGCAGTGCGACGGGAAACTGGTGTTGTCTGCGCGCGGCTGCTGCTGCCTGGTCGATCAGGAAGGGGGTCGATACCAGCGCCGCCACCAGGCCGGCTGCGCAAAGCGCCACGAACAGGGTGCGCCGTCGTCCCGCCTCACCCTGCACCATGGCGATCGGGACCAGTGCGATGCAGGCGAAGGCGAAGCAAAGACCACCGATCCAGGTCGATGATTCAAAACCGGCCGCAACCATCAGACCGAGCACCAGCGCGCCGAGTACGCTGGGACGCTCGGCCAGCCGGCTGATCAGGTAGACCGCAGCCAGCACGCAGCTGGTCGACATCAGGTGCTGGGGGACCCACGACGACTGGAACATCCAGCCGCCAAGGCCGCCCGGTGCCGGCAGCCAGCGTTCCATGGCATCGACGCCGAACAGCCATTCGAAGGTGGTCCGCCAGGTTGCGCAGGCAGCCACCAGCCCGACCCACACGGCAGCAGGTCGACGCCCGCTGAGACGCGCCGCCATGGCCATCATGACCGCGAGCGAGACCAGCACCGAGAAGAACGTCAGGCCGATATCGGCCTCCCAGCCCGACACGCCCAGCGATCGGCTCAGTTCTGCGGCGCTGAAGTACCACAGGTAGTAGTAGGCGAGCCGGCCGTTGGCGCCGTCGTGCGCCATGAAGGGGTTGCCAGGCGGCAGTCCCTGACGCGCCATGTCATCGATGATGGAGATCTTGGCGTGATCGAAGATCTGATCCGACAGCAAAATACCGTCGCTGACTTCCTTGGGTGCAATGGCAGCTGCTGCTGAAAGCGCCAGGAATACCGCGATGAGCCAGGCCGACGGCCCGATCAGACCGCTGATGCGCGGCGTGCGCAGCGCGAACAATGCATCAGGTGCCGGATGGTCCAGATCGCCAGCAGCACCGGACACGCGCCTTGAAGCAGTGCGTCCTCGCAGTCTTCTGCCCACGCGCCACAGGCCATGCACCAGCAGCAAGGGGACAGCTGCGACCAGCACGATGTTGAGCGTCGTAAACGGAATGAAAAAGAACATCGGCAGTGCCAGCACGCTATGCGTGGCCCAGCCAAGGATGGCAGAGAAGGGCAGTGCCCGGGTGCGGCCGATCAGACGCTTTGACAGCGGATATCCGAGCGCGCTGAAGAACACCAGCGCGACCAGCGCACAAAGCATTGCGCTTACGGGTGATGCCATCGGGTCAGGCTTTCAGCGAAAGGTTGGCAGCAGCGATTGTACGTGCTGGCGTGCCGCCGACTGAACGCTAGCGTTTGGCGAGCGCGATGCGGATCGTCTCGCCGGGCGCAATCGGCGTCTCCGCGCCCGCAACGTAGGTTGGCGCTGCGATGTAGTCCTGCTCGGGCATGTCGATCGAGCCGACCTGCCGTCCGAGGATGCCGACGCGCTCGATCGGCACTGCCACCATGCGCGGGAAGAATCCGAACCAGCGGCTGTAGGCCACCACCAGGATGATCTTTCCCTCGGGCGTACGCAGCACCTGGCGCACGTGCCCCAGCACCTTGCGGTCGTCGTCGATGACTGGAATGTCGAGCAGCGCTGCGACCTTGATCTTCTGCGGAAAGCGCCGGCTCATGCGCGCCTCGGGTGAGTCGCCTTGCATCGGCACCGGTTTGTCATCAACCGCAAGGCCTGCGGCCTCGTCTGTTGCAAGCACTGCAGTCGTCGATGTCATGGGGCTGCTTTCATCAGATGCCGGCAAACCAGTTGAAGCCTTCTTTAGTGTAGTAGGTCTCGGGAAACTGGTTGGTTACCTCGATTGCCGTGACCCACTTGGCATTCTTGAAGCCGAGCTTGGTCGCGGTGCGAAGGCGTAGCGGAAAGCCGAACGGGTCATTCAGGATTTCCTTTGCGTACTTGGTGGCAAGCATGGTCTGCGGATGCAGTGCGCTTGCCATGTCAAGACTCTCGGTATAGCCGTCCGAGCAGCGAAATGCGACGTACTTGGCCGACAGATCGGCGCCCACATGCTGCAGGAATGCGCGCAGATTGACGCCCGACCATTGGCCGATGTAATCCCATCCCTCGACACAGATGTGGCGGATGATCATCTCCTGCTCGGGCAGTGCATAGATCTGGGCCGCCGTCCAGGACTGCTTGTCGCGGATCAGGCCTGACAGTTCGAGCTTCCAGTTGTTCACATCGACCGGCTTGATGTCTTCGACTTCGTAGTGCGCGTTAAAACGCGGCGGGATCACCACCTGAGACGCGCTGTAGGTCGGCGCCAGGTGGTTGGGCCGGAAGATCAGCTGCTGCGCATGATCGTTCAAGGTCGACACGGCGCGCAGCGCCACCTGGACCTGATCGTTCTCCGTGACGTCGCAACCGGTCAGCATCGACAGCGCCCCGAGGCTGATGGCACCGCGCAGGATGCGGCGACGCGTGATCTGCTCGACCAGGTCGCCATGGTTTTCCAGAACGCTCTGGTCGATGCCCTCTTTGGGGCGAAAGATGGATGGCGAGGGTGGCCGCACGATGCTCATGCTTGATGTCCTTTGTTATCGTCCCTGATCACCGGTCCGCCGCCGATCATGGCCACAATGGTATGCGGCACCAGAATGGCGAGCGATACGTGCACCAGCACGAAGCCGAAGATCAGGCTCATGCACACGAAATGCACGATGCGCGCCGACTGGAAGCCGCCCAGCAGCCACACCAGAGCGTCGAACTGCACCGGCTTCCAGATCGCAAGACCCGAGATGACGATGGCGATGCCAGTGCAGATGACACCGATGTAGAGCAGCTTTTGCACGGTGTTGTACTTGGTCGGATCGTCGTGCGACAGGCGCAGATGCAGTGAGTCGTTGATGGTCGCGACCAGTTCCTCAAAGCGGATCGGCAGCAGCATGCGCCGGTAGCGTCCGGTAAAAAATCCGTAGGCGAGATAGGCAAGCCCGTTGATGACAAGCAGCCACATGCCGAAGAAATGCACCTGCAGACCGTGCTGGGCCCAGCGGCCGATGGTCAGCCAGTCGGCGAAGTGAAAGCCGAAAATCGGACTGTCGTCATAGATCTTCCAGCCGCTGCCGATCATGAGAAAAATCGTCACGGCATTGATCCAGTGCATGATCCGAAGAGGAAGAGGATGCAGACGGCGCAGCCGGGGTGCGGGCTCGGGCACATGCTCGACTGCCATTGAAGCGGGTACGGCGCTATCCATTGAATCTCCTCGCCTTTCAGTGCTGCGATGTTCGCGCTAGAGAAGTAGCAAACAG
>CAZZVZ010000299.1:0-4643 GCA_964657655.1 Gammaproteobacteria bacterium
GACGGCTATCTGCTCGAAGCACGCACCATCCGCTGGTTTTTCAATCACTACATCGGTGACGGTGCGGCACGCGTCGACTGGCGCTTCGCGCCGCTCGACGCCCGGCCTGCGCTTCATCTTGGCGATGTGGCGCGCGCCACCATCCTGGTGGCGGGCTTTGACCCGCTGCACGATGAAGGCGTGGCTTACGCCGAGCGTTTGCGCGCCGACGGAGTCGCCGTTGAACTGCTCGACTATCACGGCATGATTCACGGTTTTTTCAATTTTGGTGGTGCGCTCGACGTGGCGCGGGTGGCGCATCGCGACGCCACGCTGGCACTGCGCCGCGCATTCGGTACCATCGCTGTTGCCAGCAATCCCGCAGCCAGCCAAGGCTCGAGCGGGCCTGCCATGCCGTGACCAACCAAGAACAAGAGCATGATTCAAGTCGAAGTGCTGGATTGGCCCCAAGCCAGAGAAGCGGCCCGGCAAGTACGGGTTGAAGTGTTTTGCCTCGAACAGGGCATCGACGAAGCGCTCGAGATGGACGATCGCGATGCCAGCGCAAGCCATGCACTGGCACGCGATGAAAGCGGCGCCGTGCTCGGCACTGGAAGACTGCTTGAAGACGGCCACATCGGCCGCATGGCGGTCAGAAAGAGCGCCCGCGCCAAGGGCGTCGGTGCGCAGATTCTCAATGCCCTGATCGCGCACGCCCGCCAACGGGGCATCGAGCAGCTGGTGCTCGATGCGCAGCTGTCGGCGGTGCCGTTCTACGAGCGCGCCGGCTTCGTGCCCGAAGGCGAAGTGTTCAGCCAGGTCGGTATCGAACACCGCACCATGCGGCTCAGCCTGCTTGCCGAGGACGAGAACCTGTGGCTCGAGGAGATCGACGGCGCCCAGGCGATGGACTGGGTCAAGCGCGAGAATGCGCGCAGTGCTGCGCTGCTCGAAGGGGACCAGCGTTTTGCGACCTTCAAGACGCGCCTGACCTCGATCTACGAGTCGACCGACCGCATCCCGGTGGCCACGGTGCGCGGCCCGTGGCTTTACAACTTCTGGCAGGACGCCCGGCATGTGCGTGGCATCTGGCGCCGTACCACGCTTGCCAGCTACCGCGAGGCGGCACCCGACTGGCAGCTGCTGCTCGATTTGGACCAGCTCGCGGCCGAGGAAGGCGAAGCCTGGGTGTGGGGCGGGGCGCAGGCCTGCTACCCGGCCTACCGCCGCGCCCTGGTGCGCCTCTCCAAGGGTGGCGGCGATGCCGCGGTGACGCGCGAGTTCGATCTCGAGACGCTGCACTTTGTCGAGGATGGCTTCATGGTGCCGCACGGCAAGAGCCAGGTCAGCTGGATCGACGAAGACCAGGTGTTCGTCTGTGCCGAGTGCGGCCCGGGCAGCATGACGGCCTCGGGTTATCCGCGCATCGCCAAGCGCTGGCAGCGCGGCACGGCGCTGTCGGATGCCCGTGTCGAATTCGAAGCCGAGCACGCCGACGTGCAGGTGCGTGCCTATGTGACACGTGACTGGCAGGGGGACAGGCTGCACCAGCGCCAGTGGCTGCTGCGTCACATTACTTTTCAGACCTTCCAGCACCTGTTGCTGGTCAGTGGCAAGCCGGTTGAAATCGAGGTTCCCGAGGATGCCGACGTCAGCACCTTCGGTGCGCAGCTGCTGGTCACGCTCAAGAGCGACTGGCAGCTGGCCGACAAGCTGTGGCCGCAAGGCTCGCTTCTGGCGATCAACCTGGAACGGTTCCTCGCAGGCGCACGCGACTTCACCTTGCTCTACCAGCAGGCCGAACGGCGCGTGCTGGCGGGTATGTTCAGTACGCGCAACCGTCTTTATCTGACCCAGATGGACAATCTGGTGCAGAACATCGAAGCGCTCACCTGCGATAAAGACGCCTGGCAGCGCATTCCGATTGCAAGCGACGCTGCGGTCATGACGGAGATGTTCGCCTTTGAGGCCGACCTCGGTGATGACGTGTGGGTGGCCGAGAGCGGGCCCTTGTTTCCCACCCGGCTCGGGCTGCTGGCTGCCGGTGACGCGAGCGCTGCCATCCTGAAAAGCTCACCGCCGCACTTCGATGCCAGCGGCCTCGAGGTGCTGCGCTTTGATGCCCGCTCCAGGGATGGCACTGCGGTACCCTATGTGGTGGTGCAACGTCACGACGCGAGCGCCGCGGCGCCCACGCTGCTGTCAGGCTACGGCGGCTTCGAGATTGCGCGTCTGCCGCTTCCCTACAACGCCGCGGTTGGCGCTGCATGGCTTGAGGCGGGCGGGCGCTACGTGGTCGCGGGAATTCGCGGCGGTGGGGAATTCGGCCCGGCCTGGCATCTGGACGCGATCCGCGAGAAGAAGCAGAACTGTTTCGACGACTTCATGGCGGTGGCCGCTGACCTTGCGGCCCGCAAGCTGAGCGAGCCGGCCCATCTGGGCATCCAGGGTGGCAGCAATGGCGGGCTGCTGGTCGGTGCGGTGATGACCCAGGCCCCCGAACTGTTCGGCGCGGTGCTGTGCCAGGTGCCGCTGCTCGACATGCGCCGCTATCACAAGCTGCTGGCGGGCGCCTCCTGGGTGGCCGAGTACGGCGATCCCGACGATCCCAGCGACTGGGCCTTCATCGGGCGCTATTCGCCCTATCAGCAGGTCAAGGCCGGCGCCAGCTATCCGCCGGTGCTGTTTGCCACATCGACGCGCGACGACCGGGTGCACCCCGCCCACGCCCGCAAGATGGCGGCGCGCATGCAGGCCATGGGTCACGACGTGTTGTACTACGAGAACATCGAAGGCGGTCATGCCGGCGCTGCCAACCAGCGCCAGGCAGCTCACCTGAGCGCGCTGGCCTACAGTTTCTTGTGGCAAAAGCTCGCCTGAACCAGGGTTCGATCGCCGTCCAAAGCGACCAGCGCATCATCTGGCTCGATGTGCTGCGCGGCGCGGCCTTGTTCGGCATCGCCCAGATCAACTTCCCGAGCTTCGCTGCAGGTCAGCTGCCGGTCAGCTCGCTCTATGATGCGCCGCCGAGCCGACTGGACGAGCTCCTCTATGGCGCGATCACGCTGCTCGTCACAGCCAAGTTCTATCCGGTGTTCGCCTTCCTGTTCGGCTACGGGCACGCGTTGCAGCGCCGGCGCCTTGCGTGCCTTGGTGTTGATGTCGAGACGATACTGATGCGGCGTTACGGCGCGCTGCTGCTGTTCGGGGTGGTGCACGGCAGCTTGCTGTTCTTCGGCGATATCCTGACCATGTACGCCATTGCCGGCATCATCTTGCTGGCCGAATCGAGGAGCAATCGTGCTGGCTCGCCGAGCGCGCTGTTGCGCTGGGGCGCGGTGAGCCTGGTCATGACGGCGCTGTATTGCGTCGGCCTGCCGCATTTCCCGGCCTCTGTTCACGCCGACTGGGTCAGGATGCATGCCAGCGAGGTCGAACTGATGGCAAGCAGCTGGAGTTCGATCGCGGCCGATCGCTGCACGCTCTACCTGGTCGGCCAGCTGCAGCAGGTCGCAACCTTTCTGCCCGAACTGCTGCTGTTCATGAACGCTGGCGTGTGGGCCTGCGAGCGTGGGGTGCTGCAGCAGCCGCGCGCACACAAGGCCTTGTTCGCACGCTGCCTGCTGGTCGGGGTCGCGCTCGGCCTGCCCATCAATCTGGCGCTGATGGTGTGCGAACTGGGCATCCTGAACCAGCGTGCCGCACCGGTTGCCCTGATCAGCGTGCTCGACAACCTGGCCTTCATCCTGTCACTTGCCTATCTCGGCCTGTTCGGCCTTTACGCAGCGCGCGAGCACGCGACGCTGCCAAAGACTGTGCTCTGGCTGGCCGCGCTCGGCCGCATGGCGCTGACCAACTACGTGGTGCAGTCGTTCGTCATGATGGCTGCCTGGTATCTCTGCTGGCGCCAGATCAACGCACTCGGCGCGCCTGGGGCATTGGCGGCTCTGGCCCTCCTGGTCTGCCTGCTGCAGACATGCTGGGCGGTGCGCCAGACAAGACTCGAGCGCCAGGGCCCCTTCGAAGCCCGATGGCGCAGCATCAGCTATGGCCGAGCCAGGCCTTCAATCTCGAACTGAAACCCGAGCGTGTCGGGCACTTCGCTGTCATAGCTGCGCTCGAACATGTGCGCAAGCCCAGTGTGTTCGATCAGTAACACGCTCGAGGTCCTGGTGCCATAGTCGGGCAGGTCGATGAAGAGCGGCGAAAGCGCTCTCTCGCGCTCTAGACCAATACCGGTCTCGGGCAGCAAGCTGTCGGCGAACACGTCGCTGCGGTGTAGTTGGAGCAGCAGGGTGGCTGCCAGTGCAGGTGGCTCGACATCATCGCGCTGCAACGCGTCGGCCATCATCTGTTGCGCAGCGCAGGTCTTGGGCCAGGGCGCGTCGAGCGTTGCGTTCGACAAGCCGTAAATGCCAGGACCGAGCGCTTTCGGCTGTTGCAGGGGGTGATTGCCATCGATGTAGAGCAAGCGCTCTGCAATGTCGCCGCTCAAAAGGTTGTAGCCGCCGTACTGGCTCTTGTCGGTCGGCCGCGCGATCTTCAGGGGGGCGACGTAGCCGCCGTTGCGGAAGGTGAAACCCGGCTCCCAGGGGGCGTCCTGGTCGATCCAGTCGCGGAGCTTCACGACCTCGGCCGCCGAGAGTCGGGGCCCTTTCGGCGGC
>CAZZVZ010000300.1:0-4625 GCA_964657655.1 Gammaproteobacteria bacterium
GCGCATCGACATCGGGATTGACGCGCAGCGACACCGGTGCGCGCAATGCGAGGCGCTCGGCAATCTGGTTCAGGCGGTACAGTTCGCCGGTCGATTCGACGTTAAAGCAGCGAATGCCTGCCTTGAGGGCCTGCTCGATTTCGGCGCTGCTCTTGCCCACGCCCGAGAAGATCACCCGCTCAGCGCGACCACCTGCGGCCAGCACGCGCTCCAGTTCGCCGCCCGAGACAATGTCAAAGCCGGCGCCGAGCCGATTCAGCACATCGAGAATTGCGAGACTGGAATTGGCCTTGACCGCGTAGCACACCAGCGCGGCGCGCGCGCCGAGTGCATCCTTGTAGCGCAGGAACGCCTGGCTGATGGCGCTGCGTGAATAGACATAGCAAGGAGTGCCAAAACGCTCTGCCACGTCGCTAAGGGACGTGCCGTCCATGGTCAGGACGCCGCCCTTGAAAGCGCAGCAGTCAGGCAGGCTCACGGCGCGCTACTGCTGGACGCTGCTGCCGGCCGCAGCTGGTGCGGCCGAGGAACTGCTCGAGCTGCCGCTGGCGCTGCCGCCTGTGCCGCTTGCGGCGCCACTGGGCAACGGTGCAGCCTGCTCGGGACTGAGCACCGGCGTTGCCGCAGGCGCGGGGCGCGTTGCGGACGGCATGGTCGATTCGCCGGCTTCGGGCAGCGACGTCACGGGGGCGGCAATCAGGGTGGTCGGTGCCCCATCCATCAGCGGCGACTGCGCCGCTGGCAGCGGCTGCAGCATCGGCAGTCCGGCCGGCATTTGCGTATCGCTTGCGTTGATGGGCGGCAGAACCGGGTAGTAGAGCGGCCCGCGCTGACCACAGCCGGCCAACAACGTGCAAAATGCCAGGATCGCGAGACCGGATGCGCGAGCAGGGCCGGCACGGCGTGTGCGGGCCGCGCGCGTGCGATGGTCCGGCGGATGAGATTGGGCGGCGCGCATTATCGACTCTTCAAGTCGGCGGAGTTTAGCATGGGGGATAGTGAGTTTCTGGACGCCGTCGAGGGCACGCTCGACGACATCGAAGCACGTTGCGAGGCGTCTGGCGCCGACATTACCGCCGAGCGCAGCGGCAATGTGCTGAACCTCGAATTCGACGACGGCAGTCGCATCGTGGTCAACAGCCAGGTGGCGATGCATGAGCTGTGGGTGGCCGCGCGCTCGGGCGGTTTTCATCTCAGGCTCAAAGACGGCCTGTGGCACGACAGCCGCAGTGGCGACGAACTGTTCGCCATGCTGAGCCGGCTCGCCACCGAACACGCCAAGGAGCCGGTCGACCTGAGCGCCGCCGGCTAGTTGCGCAAGGTGCCGTAGGGCGTGGGCGAGCCCGAAGACGCCGGCAGTGCAGGCGACAAGGCGCCTGCTGGAATACCGCTCGGCGCCGGTGGTGGCGTTCCGGTCACCGAGCCGTAGGATGGCAGCGTGCCGCTGGCGGCGGGCGCGGGATTGGCAGGCGCGCTGCCATCGGGCGTTAGATCCGCGGGCAGATCGGCGGTCACAGGCGGAGTGCCCTGGCCCGGCTGGTTCTCGGTGTAGTACACCTCGCCATTGACGGTCACGAGTCCAGGCGGCATTGGTCTTTCGATCTCAGGCACGCCGCGCAGTGCCACCTGCATCACCCCGACCCACAAGGGCAGTGCCAGGCCGCCACCGGTTTCCTTGTCGCCAAGCGAGCGCGGCTGATCAAAACCGACCCAGGCGATCGATGCGAAATTGTCGTTGCTGTAGCCATCGAACCAGGCGTCATGCGAGTCGTTGGTGGTGCCCGTCTTGCCACCCAGATCCTCGCGCTTCAAGGCGCGTCGTGCACCTGCGGCCGTGCCATACACCGTGTTGGTGTGCAGCAGGCTGTTCATGGTGTACGCATTGCGCGCGTCGATGACGCGGTTGGCTTCATCGCCGGCGTGCAGCACGTTGGCCTTGGCGACCACCTGACCGGCGTTGTCGACAATGCGGTCGATCAGGTAGGGATTGATCTTGTAGCCGCCGTTGGCGAACACCGAGTAGCCGCCCAGCATCTGCCAGGCGGTGACTGAACCGGCACCCAGTGCCATGGTGAGATAGGCCGGATGGCGTTCCGGATCGAGGCCGAAACGCCCGATGTAGTTCTGCACGTAGCGAGGCGTGATCGCCATCAGGATGCGGATCGACACCATGTTCTTGGAAGCCGCCAGCGCCTTGCGCAGCGTCATCGGTCCGTCGTACTTGTTCTCGAAGTTCTTCGGCTCCCAGGCCTGGCTGCCGGTCTGCGCTGCATCGATGGTGATCGGCTCGTCCATCACGATGGTCGAAGGCGTGAAGCCCTTCTCGAGTGCTGACGAATAGAGGAACGGCTTGAAGCTCGATCCAGGCTGGCGCCAGGCCTGGGTGACATGGTTGAACTTGTTGCGATTGAAGTCGAATCCGCCCACCAGCGCGAGTACCGCGCCATTCTTGACATCTCCGGTCACGAGCGCCGCCTGCACCTGCGGCATCTCGGTGATCTCCCACTGTCCCTTGGCATTCTTCAGGACGCGAATGATCGCGCCGCGCCGGATCTTCTTGGCTGGAGGCGCCTTGTCGGCCAGCCCGGATGCGCACATCTTGAGACCGTCGCCAGTGATCTCGAAGACTTCGCCCTGGCGTGCTGCGTGAACCACCTTGGGCGAAGCATCGAGCACCACGGCAGCCAGGATATCGTCGCTGTCGGTGTATTCGAGCAGGGCCTCCTCGATTGCCTGGTCAAGCTCGTCGCCGGTGGCGTCTGGCAGGTCGACAAAAGCCTCCGGGCCGTCGTATTTCTGGCGTCTTTCGTATTCCATGATGCCGCCGCGCAGCGACTGGTAGGCAGCGGCCTGAATCTTCGAATCGATGGTGGTGTAGATGTTAAGACCCTTGGTATAGGTCTCTTCCTTGAACTGGTCGTAGGCAATCTGGCGTGCCATCTCGGCCACGTACTCGGCGTGCACTGCGAATTCGGCACCTTCTGTCTTGATCACGATACGTTCGTCGACCGCCTTCTTGTACTGATCCTCGGTGATGAAGCCCAGTGCCAGCATGCGACCCAGCACATACAGCTGGCGCGCCTTGGCACGGGTTGGATTGACCACCGGGTTGTAGGCCGACGGCGCCTTCGGAATGCCCGCCAGCATGGCGGCCTCGGCCGGATCGATATCCTTCAGAGACTTGCCGAAGTAGACCTGTTCGGCCGAGCCGAAGCCGTAGGCGCGCTGACCGAGGTAAATCTGGTTGATATAGACCTCAAGGATCTGATCCTTGGAAAGTGTCTGTTCTATCTTGAACGCCATCAGCGCTTCGTAGA
Source organism: Gammaproteobacteria bacterium (assembly GCA_964657655.1). GTDB lineage: Bacteria > Pseudomonadota > Gammaproteobacteria > Burkholderiales > Burkholderiaceae_D > CAJCIC01. Next base: position 3,318 of record CAZZVZ010000300.1, read on the forward strand.
ATTTGCGCGTGTAGCTCTGCTCACTCGACAGGAAAAAATTTCGTGCAACCTGCTGCGTGATGGTCGAGGCGCCCTGGCGTCTGCCGCTGCCGAACACGGTGCCATGCATGGCATTGCTGAGTGTGGCGCGCATCACGCCTTCGTAATCGATGCCGCCGTGCTGGTAGAAGCGGTCGTCTTCGGCCGCCAGGATGGCCTGCTTCATCAACAGCGGTACGTCAGCGATCTGCACCACATTGCGCCGCTCTTCGCCGAATTCGCCGATCAAGACGTTGTCGGCGGTGTAGATGCGAAGCGGAATCTTGGGCCGGTAGTCGGTCAGCGTGTCGATGGCCGGCAGGTTCTTGAAGGCCAGGGCGGTGGCCAGCGTCACGAGGAGGAAGGGCACCAGCAGCACGACCGATAGCAGCAGCGCCAGTCCACCCAAAAGGCGGAGTAAAAGCGACCTGCGCGGGGGCTTATCGGCGCCTTCGAGACGCTCATCGGGTGCGGCCATCAGACTCAATCAGGACGACAAAGCCGGACATTATAGCCACGGCAGTCTGGCCGCCTGCCTTAGGAACGGGGCGCGGCTGGGGCGCGCCAAGCGTGCTTCGGCAGCGTCTTGTTAGGGTGATTGCAGCATTGTGATGAGGCCGGCTTTTACCCGCGCAGGCGGTGTTGTTTTTTCCGCGGGCAAGACTGGAATTGCCTTTACATTTTTCGAGCGATATTGCTAGAGTCTCAGGTAAAGTTTATATAAATCCCCTAACTCCGCGTAGTTAATAGGTTTTTTCCAAGCGTGATGTCCTGCGCGGAGCAGGGCACGGCAGTCACCGCTTTTCAGGGAGTTTTCCTTGGCCTTCGATTTTGGGGCACTTTTTTCATCGCAAAACCAGCCGCTGGTAGGGCTCGACTTGAGCTCGTCGAGCGTCAAGCTGGTGGAGCTGTCGGGCACGGCGCAATCCGGGTTCCGACTGGAGCGTTATGCCATCGAGCCCCTGCCCAAGGGCGCTATTTCTGATGGCAATGTGGAAAACATCGAAGCGGTTTCCGAAGCGGTCAAACGCGCCTGGAAGAAAAGCGGCACCAAGATCAAGAACATCGCCATGGCGCTGCCGTCGGCGGCGGTGATCACCAAGAAAATCATGCTGCCGGCCGGTCTGTCCGAGGAAGCCCTCGAAGTGCAGGTCGAAAGCGAAGCCAACCAGTACATTCCGTTTGCTCTCGAGGAAGTCAGTCTCGATTTCAGCGTGATCGGCCCTGCGGCCAACTCGGTCGACGACGTCGAAGTGCTGCTGGCCGCCTCGCGCAAGGAAAAAGTCGAAG
>CAZZVZ010000301.1:0-4621 GCA_964657655.1 Gammaproteobacteria bacterium
TGGACGAAGTCCTGGTTCGGGTGCTTGCGGCCGCCTTGCGGTGGCACCGATGCCATGGTGCCCTCGACCAGCTTCAGCAACGCCTGCTGCACGCCCTCGCCGCTCACGTCGCGCGTGATCGAAGGATTGTCCGATTTGCGTGAAATCTTGTCGATTTCATCGATGTAGACAATGCCCTTTTGCGCCTTCTCGACTTCGTAGTTGCAGTTTTGCAGCAGCTTCTGGATGATGTTCTCGACATCCTCGCCGACGTAGCCTGCCTCGGTCAGCGTGGTCGCATCGGCGATCACGAAGGGAACATTGAGAAGGCGGGCCAGCGTCTGCGCCAGAAGCGTCTTGCCAGACCCGGTCGGGCCGACCAGCAAGATATTGCTCTTGGCGAGTTCGACCTCGTCCTTCCTCGACATGTGCTTCAAGCGCTTGTAGTGGTTGTACACCGCCACTGACAGGATGCGCTTGGCCATTTGCTGGCCAATCACGTACTGGTCGAGGATTTCGCAAATCTCAAGCGGGGTCGGCAGATCCGACTTGGCAGCGCCAGGCGCTGCGTCCGTCTGAGCCGCTTCGTCGCGGATGATGTCGTTGCACAGGTCGATGCACTCGTCGCAGATGAACACCGACGGACCTGCAATCAACTTTTTGACTTCGTGCTGGCTCTTGCCGCAAAACGAGCAATAAAGAAGCTTCTCGCCGCTCGAACCTTTTTTCTCCGACATGCCTGTGGATTCCCGTTTACTGCCTTGACGATAACCAATATACCTGCTTTGCCAGCCAAATGCTTGGCACCGGTGGCCTAACCCCGGCCCCGGTGTGGATGGCACGCAACGACTTTAACTGGGCAGCTCGGAACTGCGGTTGGTCAGCACCCGGTCGATCAAGCCGTACTCCTTGGCCTGTTCGGCGGCCATGAAGTTGTCACGGTCGGTGTCGCGCGCGATCGCCTCGATCGACTGACCAGTGCGTTCCGCCAGAATTCCGTTGAGCCGCTCGCGCAGGTAGAGAATTTCCTTGGCCTGGATTTCGATGTCGGATGCCTGGCCTTGCGAACCGCCGGAGGGCTGGTGAATCATGATGCGTGAATTGGGCAGCGAAAAGCGCTTGCCCTTGGCGCCGGCAGCCAGAAGGAAGGCGCCCATGCTGGCCGCCATGCCGGTGCAAAGGGTTGAAACATCGGGCTTGACGAACTGCATGGTGTCGTAAATTGCCATGCCGGCATACACCGATCCGCCTGGCGAATTGATGTAAAGCGCGATGTCCTTGTCGGGATTTTCCGATTCGAGAAACAACAGCTGCGCGACCACCAGATTGGCCGTCTGTTCGGTCACCGGGCCAACCAGGAACACCACGCGTTCCTTGAGAAGACGCGAGTAGATGTCATAGGCACGCTCGCCACGACCGGACTGCTCGATCACCATCGGCACCATACCGAGTCCCTGCGGGCCGTGGTCGTTCTTGAAATCGTTCATGCAGTTTGTCCCAGAGGAAATTTCAAAATGGCTCTAACGCGGGGCGTTGCCCATCAACTCGTCGAAGTCGACCGGCACGTCTTTCACCTTGGCGTGCTCGAGCACGTAGTTGACGACATTTTGCTCAAGTACAAGAGCCTCGACATCAGCAAGACGTGAGCGGTCGGCGAAATACCAGCGCACCACCTCGCCGGGATTTTCGTACGACTGTGCGAAATCCTCGATATGCGCCTTGACCTGCTCAGGTTTGGCATCGAGTTGGTGCGTCTTGACCAGTTCGGAAATGATCAGTCCGAGTCTGACCCGACGTTCGGCCTGAGCCTGAAACAGATCCGGCGGAAATGGCATGTCTTCGACCTTCATGCCACGCTCGCGCATGTCGTTGCGCGTCATCTCGATCAGGCGCTGCACATCGGCCTCGATCAGCGCACGTGGCAGGTCCAGCTCGCTCGCTGCAATCAGGCCATTCATGACCTGATCCTTGACGCGCGATTCGAGGCGCTTTTTGACCTCGCGCTCGAGATTGCCGCGGATGTCGACGCGCATCTTGTCCAGATCACCGTCGGCGATGCCAAGGCTCTTGGCGAACTCGGCATCGACTTCAGGCTGATGGGGCCACTCGATGGCCTTGATGGTGACGCTGAACTGCACCGTCTTGCCCGCCACGTCCTTGCCCTGGTAATCGTCGGGGAAGGTCAGATCGAAGTTCTTGCTTTCACCGACGCCCATGCCAAGTGCTGCCTGCTCGAACTCGGGCAGCATGCGCTTTTCGCCGATCACGAAGGCGAAGTCGGTGGCCGACCCGCCGTCAAAGGCGACGCCGTCGAGTTTGCCGACGAAGTCGACGATGACACGGTCACCCTCGGCTGCGGTGGTGCTGCCGTCTCCCGCGCCATGCTCGCCGTGTTCACCCTTGGTATGGAAGTGGGTGCGCTGCTTGCGCAGAATCTCGACCGTCTTGTCGACCTCGGCTTCCCCGACTTGCGTGACAGCGCGCTCGATCTCGAGCGTGTCGAGCGCGTTGATCTTGACTTCGGGATAGACCTCGAAGTTGACGTCGAACGCGACGTTGCCATCGCTCGCGGCATCGCTCGCCTTGGGCGAGAAATTGGGCGTACCGGCGACACGCAGGTGATGTTCATCGACCGCCTTGTTGAAGGCACTGGTGACTTTTTCGCCCATCACTTCGTTCTGGACCTGGAAGCCGTACTGCTGGGCCACGATTTTCATCGGCACCTTGCCTGGACGAAAGCCGGACATCCGTACCGTGCGCGACAGGCGCTTGAGGCGGACTTCGACTTCCTTTTCGATGTCAGACATCGGCAGGACCAGGGACACACGACGTTCTAGCTTTCCGGTTTCTTCGACTTGCATGGGAATGGGCGACTAACGGTAATTGGAGAAAAGCGACCCGACCAATCCGGTCCGGTCACAGACAGTGTTGCGTGGAATGCGGCCGTCAGACAGCGCGCCTGCGGTTTTCTATTTTAATGCAACCAGGGGACTAGCCGAGGACTTGGGGGCATCAAATCGTGGTGCGAGGAGGGGGACTCGAACCCCCACACCATTGCTGGCGTCAGGACCTAAACCTGGTGCGTCTACCAATTTCGCCATCCTCGCGCCGATCAAAATGCGGTCCAGACCCCACACAGCACGCAATGCACAACTTTTACAACATTGCAATTATACGACATGCCGCGGGCATGCCCGGGGCGGCGCCCGGCAGCGGCGCATCGCTTAGAATCGCCGCAACCATGCCGATCGACCACTACGAAAATTTTCCGGTAGCCTCGGTGCTGCTGCCGCGCCATTTGCAGGATCCGGTGTCCCAGGTCTACTGGTTTGCCCGCTCGGCCGACGACCTGGCCGACGAGGGCGACGCCAGCGCCGAAGACCGCATTGCCGCGCTTGAGGCCTACGACGCCCAGCTGGTGCGCATCGACCAGAACAGGCCGCTCGACGACGGCTGCGAGCCGGCACGTTTTGAACGGCTGGCTGAACTGATCAGGACCTGGCCTCTTTCGACGCGTCATTTCCACGACCTGCTGTCGGCCTTCATGCAAGACGTGGTGGTGACGCGCTACCAGAGCTACGACCAGCTGCTCGATTACTGCAACCGCTCGGCCAATCCTGTGGGACGGCTGATGCTCGAACTGTACCGGCAGAGCTCGTCGGAGAATATGGCTCGCGCCGATGCAATCTGCACTTCGCTGCAGCTGATCAACTTCTGGCAGGACGTGGAAGTCGACGCGCGCAAGGGTCGCATCTACCTGCCGCTCGAGGACTTGCAGCGCTTTGACGTCGATCCCATCCTGATGCTGGCGGGCAACCCCGGCCCCGGCTGGCGTGAATTGATGCGTTTTGAGTGCCAGCGGGCGCGTCAGCTGATGCTCAGCGGCGCGCCCGTGGTGCACCAGTTGCCCGGCCGCATCGGCCTGGAGCTGCGCCTTGTGGTGCAAGGCGGACTGCGCATCTTAAAACGCATCGAACAGGTCGATTTCGATGTCTTCAGGCGCCGGCCGGTGCTCAGCCGCAGCGATTATCTCGCCATGATGCTGCGTGCCGTCGTGATGCGGCCCTCGAGCACTTGAGCGAGCACCGCTACCTCGAGGAACGTGCGCCGGCTGCAGGTAGCAGCGCGCACTACGCACTGCGCATGGCACCACAGCGCATGCAGGCCCTGGCCCTGTACGTGTTGCTGCGCGAACTGCATGCCATCCTCGACATCTCGGACGACAATGTGGCGCACGCCAAGCTGACCTGGTGGCGCATGGAGCTCGCGCGTCTTGCGCCGCCGTCCGACGCAACGCCTGAAAATTCCGAGCCGAGTCACCCGCTCACAAAGGCGCTGCGGCAGTTCGGCTTTGGCTCCGAGGCCGCCGCCGCGCAGCTTGTGCTTGTCACCGATGCGGTCGAAATCGATCTGACCCAGAGCCGCTTCCTCGATGATGCAGCCCTGCAGCGCTATCTGGCGCTGGCGGCCGGCGCGCCGGCTGCAGCACTCGCCATTGCCACTGGCCTGACCGGTTCTGCCGAAGCTGCGGCAAGGCGTCTGGGCCAAGCGGTGGGCCAGGCACGACTCGTGATGGATACCGGCCGGTACGCACGGCAAAAGCGCATTTATCTGCCGCACCAGCTGCTCAAACAGTTCGATC
>CAZZVZ010000302.1:0-4597 GCA_964657655.1 Gammaproteobacteria bacterium
CCATGTACGTGATGGCGTACATCAGGCACAGCATGATCAGCACCACATGGCTGGCCTTGATTCCGCGGTGACGTGTCAGACCCGCGACAGCACTCATGCGGCGCGCCGCTCGGCCACCTCGGGGCCTGCGGCCAGCACCTGCATGGCGCTGGTCATGCCCGAGCCTTTGAGCTTCACGCCTGCGAGCTGCAGGCCCATCTCGCATCCGGCCAGTTCGGCCATCAGCGTCAGGTCATTGCAGTCCCCGAGATGGCCAATGCGGAACATCTTGCCCTTGAGTTTGCCAAGGCCCGCACCAAGCGACAGATCGAAGCGTTGCAGGATCAGTTTTCTGACCTGATCGGCGTCAACCCCGTCGGGCATCACGACGCCTGTCAGCACCGGCGAATGGCATGCGGCCTCAAGACACTGTGTCTCGAGTCCCCACGCGCTCACGGCAGCGCGACAGGCGCTGGCGAGCCGCTCGTGACGCGCGAAGATCTGCTCCATACCTTCCTCCGCGAACATATCGATGACTTCGCTCAAGCCATACAAGAGGTTGGTGGCGGGTGTGGTCGGCCAGTAGCCGCCAGGATTCATGGCCAGCGCTTCGTCCCAGGCCCAGTAGGCACGTAGCAAACGGGCGTGCTTCGAGGCCTCGATGGCTTTTTGCGACAGGGCGTTAAAGCCCAGTCCCGGTGGCAGCATCAGGCCCTTTTGCGAGCCTGCGATCGACACGTCGACGCCCCAGGCGTCGTGCTGGTAATTGGCGCAGCCCAATCCCGAAATGGTATCGACCAGCAGCAGTGCAGGGTGCCCAGCCGCGTCGATGGCACGCCGTACCGCAGCGATATCGGACAGGGCGCCGGTGGATGTCTCGTTGTGCACCACGCACACTGCCCTGATGCGATGCTCGGCGTCGCGCTTGAGGCGCGCCTCGATGGCGTCGGCTTTGATGCCGCCACGCCAGCCTGTGGCGCTGTCGCTCAGGACCTCGCAGTTCAATTGCAGGCGCGTGGCAAGGGCCTGCCACAGCGCGGCGAAGTGTCCGGTCTCGAACATCAGCACGTGGTCGCCCGGCGAGAGCGTATTGACCATGGCCGCTTCCCAGGCACCGGTGCCTGACCCGGGGTAGATGATGACCGGGCCTTGCGTCCTGAAAATGGTGCGCATGCCGGCCAGCACCTTCTTGCCTAGCGCGGCAAACTCAGGTCCGCGGTGATCAATGGTGGGATAGCTGATGGCCCGCAGCACCCGGTCGGGAACCGGGCTCGGCCCTGGAATGCCGAGATAGTGACGGCCAGAAGGATGGAAGTCGAGTTGCTGCATGGCTGCTCCGAACGCATTTCGCAGCCCGCAACTCTACCCCTTCTTGGTCATGTGCTCAGGAGCAGCGCACAAAGCCGTGCCGGCCAGGTCGCGATGGTGCGGCTAGTGCGACTGGCGGCAGTAGCTGAAATCGCAGCGGATCACCATCATTTGCGCAGTGCCGCACGGCACCGTGTAGGTCTCGTATCCCGGGCCACGCTCGAGCAGGCGTGCGGTTGGATCGCGTTCGCAACCGTTGTCCTTGGCCAGGTGTTCGGTTTCGATCTGGTAGCGAAGTTCGCCGATATCGCCCGAGGCTTTGTCCATCGGTGGCCTGACGACCGGCTGCTCGACGCCGGTCAGCTGATCACCAGCGCCGCTGGGATGGCTCCACGGCCACGAGGAGCATGCCGACAGCAGCGACAGGGCAGCTGCTGCAAGAATCAATTTCACGCGGGTATGTCGCATCACTTCTTCTCCGTTCGGACTGCATTGCCAGATCGCGGCGAGCCTTCGGCCAGGCCGCATCTGCAATGCAGCAGCAGCGATTGGCTGTTTATTGTCGCAGCAATCATCGCGCCGGGCTAGGTTGCCGCCGGTCGCCGGTGCATTTCGGGTGCTTCGTGCAACGGAATTGAGAAGTCACACCACGGCAGTCGTCCGGTTCAGGCATGCAGGAGCGTTCATCCGGATTGACAGTGCCTGGCGTTTAAGTGAACATTCGTTCTCTATTGAATTGAACTGCGGACTTCTTGGATGAAGGTCAACGTCATCCTGACCCATGCCCGCGGTCGAAGCATCAATGTGCATCGGCTCGAACAGGAGCGCATCTTCTCGGGTGACCTGATCGTCTATCTGGCGGCAATCGAAGGATTGCGGCGCGCGTCGCGCATTGCAGCGCTCAGACCGTTGGCGCGTTCACTGGGCGAGCACGTGCTGCCCGATCTGCACGATGTGGAACTGATCGCCTTTGGCGAACGCGCCATGATGCTTAACGGCTTCGAAGAAGTTGACGGCAGTCGCTACTACCAGGGCTGGTGGGTACGCTGGGAATAGCGCACAAGCAGGGCGCTAGCTGCCCGCCAGCTGTTCAGGCGGGCGTCGCCTGGCGACATCGCCGACCTGCTCGAGCGCGTGGGCCAGTTGCAGCAGCGACCATTCGTCCTGCATGCGCCCGATCACCTGCAGGCCGACCGGCATGCCGGTGCTGGTGAAATCGCCGGGTACCGACATGGCAGGATGACCTGTGATCGTGATGCGGCTGCAGGAGCGCATCCATGCCAGATAGTTTTCCATCGGGTGCCCTTCGATTGCTTGCGGATAGGCGAGCTCGAGTGCGAAGGGACTCACCTGGCTGACCGGTGCCACCAGGTAATCGTACTGCTCGAGAAAGCGTCGCATGCTGTGATAGAGGCGGGTGCGTGACGCACTGGCGCGCGAGATGTCATCGATCGACAGACGCAAGCCCGCGTCGATATTCCACACCGCTGTGTCCTTCAGGTCATGGCGCCGGCTCTTGAGCAGCGCGCCGTATTGCGAGGCCATGCCCAGTGCGCGCAGCGTCTCGAACGCCTGGTCGGCACCGGAAAAATCAGGCTCAGCCTGTTCCACCACGGCGCCCAGCTGTTCAAGACGTGCCAGGCCGCGCCTGGTTGCTGCTGCCACCTCGGCTTCGATGGGTAAACCCCCCAGCGTCGCGCTGTAGGCAATGCGCACGCCCTTGAAGTCACGCTCGAGCGGTGCCAGGAACGAGGCGCCATCGACCGGGATCGACAGGGGATCGCGCCTGTCGGGTCCTGCCATGACGCTCAGCAGCAAGGCGGCATCCGCCGCGCTGCGCGCCAGCGGCCCGCCCACCGAAAAGCCTGCATAGGCGTCATGACTTGGATAACGCGCCACCCGTCCCGCGCTGGTGCGAAGGCCGAGCAGATTATTGAAGCTGCCGGGATTTCTGAGACTGCCGCCGAAGTCGGTGCCGTCGGCGAAGGGCAGCATGCCGCTCGCCACGCCAGCTGCTGCACCGCCAGACGATCCACCCGCGCTGAGCGCAACATTCCAGGGATTTCTGGTGGCGCCAAAGATCGGATTGAAGGTGTGCGATCCAAGTGCGAACTCGGGCACGTTGGTCTTGCCGATGATGATCGCGCCCGCGGCCACCAGCCGCTCGACCATGGCCGAGTTCTGATCGGGAATCAGGTCGCGATAGACAGGCGAGCCGAAGGTGGTGCGAATGCCTTTGGTCGGCTCGGTATCCTTGATGGCCAGTGGCAGGCCCGCCAGTGGCCCCAGCTCGCGGCCGTGAACGCGCGCCTCATCGATCTGCACTGCCCGCTTTCGTGCTGCATCAAGCTCGAGCGAGACGATGGCATTGATGCGGGGATTGACGCGTTCGATGCGTGCTGTCGTCGCCTCGAGTAGTTCAAGCGCCGACAGTTCGCGCTTTTTGAGCATGCTGACGAGTTGTGATGCGAAGGGTTGTGAGCGGATGGTCATGGGGTGCTTATCGGCGAAGGCAGCAAGGAGCGTGGCAGCATGGCACAGCTAGAGCAGCGTCAGTCCGCCGTCGACGCGCAACACGCTGCCGGTAATGTGTCCGGCCTGTGGACTGAGCAGAAAACAGATGGCCGCGGCGACGTCCTCGGGACGGGCGACGTGGCCGAGTGGCGTGACTTCAGCGGCGTGCTGCCAGGCCGCCTGATTGGCCGACGGTCGATCCTTCCTGGTAAAGCCGGGCGCGACACAGTTGACCGTGATACCACGCGGGGCCAGTTCGGCTGCAGCGCTCCTGGCCACCGCCTCGAGCGCTGCCTTGGCGGCTGCTGTCTCAAGAAACGGCGCGTTGCCGTCAAAGCGGTCGGCGACGAAAGAGCTGACCGCGACCACGCGTGCTGCAGGCGAGGCACCAAGTGCCGGAAGAGCATGACGCAGCATGCTGGCAAAGGTCAGCGGCATGACGGCGAAGGCCTGCTGCATCGAACTCCAGCTGCTCTCGGCAATACCGCCGCCACGCGCGTAGCCGGCGTTGGCGATCAGCAGGTCGAGACGTCCGAATGATGCAAGCGTCGCTGCGACCACCTGCTGGGCGCCGGACTCGACGCTGAGTTCGGCTGACAGGCGCAGGCACTGCGGCGCGCCCAGTTGCAGGCATGCGGACTCGACCTGGCGAAGACGCTCGAGGCTGTCTTGCGAATCGCCACGTGCATGCAGTGCCAGCGCGATGCCCTGTCGAGCAAGTTGCACGGCGAGCGCAGCGCCGATGCCCGAGCCAGCACCGGTGATCAGTGCTACACGGTCCGATGCGGTTGGGCGG
>CAZZVZ010000303.1:0-4590 GCA_964657655.1 Gammaproteobacteria bacterium
GGCAGGTTCGTTTTGAGAAAAACGAACGAACGTTTTATTTTCGGTCAAATTGGCGCGTCCGGCAAGCGCGGCTAGACTTCCAGCCACTCCTTGCGCACGTTCGCGTCGGCACGCAGCCCTGCCGGTGTGCCTTCAAAAACGATGGTGCCATGGCCCATCACATAGACACGCTGCGAGATTTCCAGCGCGATCGCCAGCTTTTGTTCGACCAGCAGCACCGACACGCCGCGCTCCTTCAAGGCTTCCAGGTAGCGCGCCACCTGTTCGACAATCTTGGGTGCGAGGCCTTCGGTCGGCTCGTCGATCATGATCAGGTCCGGGTCACCCATCAGGGTGCGGCACAGCGTCAGCATCTGCTGCTCGCCGCCCGACAGCACGCCGGCGGGCGTGACGCGCCGCTCTTCGAGCCGCGGGAACAGCTTGTACATGTCGGCCAGCGACCAGCGCGGTGTCTTGCTGCGCTTGGATTTCTCGCCCAGGATGAGGTTCTGCTCGACCGTCAGGCGCGGAAAGATGTCGCGATTCTCGGGCACGTAACCGACACCCTGGTAGGCGATCTGGTAGGACTTCATGCCGAGGATTTCCTGGCCCCGAAAGCGGATCGAGCCGTGCGCCACCACCTGGCCCATGATGGCTTTGACGGTGGTCGAGCGTCCCACGCCGTTGCGCCCCAGCAGGCTCACGATTTCGCCCTCGCCGACTTTCAGGTCAACCCCATGCAGCACGTGGCTCTTGCCGTAGTAGGCCTGCAGTTCGCGTAGATCCAGCATTGCTTCAGCCATGCGCATGCTCCTCGGCTGGCGCGCCCAGGTAAGCTTCCTGCACGCGTGCGTTGGCACGCACATTCTCAGGTGTATCGCAGGCAATCACCTCACCGTACACCACCACTGCGATCTGATCGGCCAGACCGAACACCACACTCATGTCGTGCTCGACCATCAACAGGGTCTTGCCCCTGGTCACGGTTTCGATCATCTCGACTGCATGATCGGACTCGGACCGGCTCATGCCAGCCGTCGGCTCGTCGAGCAAGATGACATCGGCGCCGCCGGCCACCGTCACACCGATTTCAAGGGCACGCTGCTCGGCGTAGGTGAGCAGCCCGGCCGGCGTGTCGCGCCGGCGCTGCAGCCCGATCAGTTCCAGCACCTCGTTGGCACGCTCGCGCGCGTCGGTGAGCTTGTCGAGGGTGTGCCAGAACGAGTATTTGTAGCCGAGTGCGTAGAGCACCGAGCAGCGCAGATTCTCGAACACCGACAGGCGATGGAAAATGTTGGTGATCTGAAAGCTGCGTGACAGGCCACGCCGATTGATCTGGTAGGGCTTCAGACCGGCCAGATCAAACCCATTGAGCAGCACCTGCCCCGAGGTGGGCGCGAAGCGACCCGAAATCAGGTTGAACAGGGTCGACTTGCCAGCGCCGTTGGGTCCGATGATGGCAAAGCGCTTGCCGGCCGGAACCTTGAGGTTGGCGCCGCGAATGATCTCGGTCTCGCCAAAGCTTTTCCTGAGGTCGCACAGCTCGATCGCGTATGGCGTGCTGGTCACGGCCGGGGTCACGCTGGCGGGGTTCGCGGTGGCATTGGTCACGACAAGCCTCCCCGCCCCGCCAGCCGTTCGGCAATGATTTCCTGGGTATTGCCCCACGCCTGGGCGAAGCGTCGCGCGGCGATGCGAAACAGCAGTACACCGACCACAGCCAGCAGCAGGGCGATCAGCCACACCTTGGGACTGTCGAGCGAGGCGTGCACGTACCAGACCACCACATCGTTGTCGCCGCCTGCATCGAGCTGGCGGTCATAGAGCAGCTCGATCAGGGTGGTGACTCCGAAGAACAGCGGCAGGCCGGCCACAAAGGTGAGCAGATAGGGCTTCCACAGTCGCGCAAACAGACCGAACTGCATGACCCGGATATTCATCTGCACCAGACTCCACAGGCCGCCTGGCGCATACATCACGATGATGAGAAACAACAGGCCGACATACAGCGGCCAGGCCTGGGTATAGGTCGACAGCAGCACCAGGCAGAACACGTACAGCACACCGCCCAGGATCGGACCGACGAACGACCCGACGCCGCCCAGGAACGTGAACAGCAGCAAGCTGCCAGAGCGAAATGCGCCGACGTTCTCCGACGTCACGATCTCGAAGTTGATGGCGCCAAGGCCACCTGCAATACCGGCAAAAAAAGCGGCCAGCACGACCACGAAAAAGCGCACCTTGTGAGTGTCGTAGCCGACGAACTCGACCCGCTCCGGATTGTCGCGCACAGCGTTGGCAATCCGTCCGAGCGGCGTCCTGGTAAAGGCATACATGCCGATGGTGCAGATCAACAGCCACACGGCGATCAGGTAGTAGACCTGGCGCTGCGGCCCGAACGTGATGCCCAGGAAAGGATGGCCGAGCGTGCGATCGGTGGTGACGCCGGCTTCGCCACCGAAAAAGCCGGTGAACATCAGCGACGCCGAGGCCACCAGTTCGCCGATGCCAAGCGTGATCATGGCGAAGGTGGTGCCCGATTTCTTGGTAGTGATCCAGCCCAGCAGCACACCGCAGGCGGCACCGCCAATGCCACCCACCAGTGGAATCAGCACGGTCGGCACCACCGAATGGCCGCCCGAGACGACGTTCATGGCATGGATCGCGATGAAGCCGCCAAGACCGCCGTAGACCGCGTGGCCAAAGCTCAGCATGCCGGTCTGGCCGAGCAGCATGTTGTAGGACAGCGTCGCGATCACCACGGCACCGATCTGGGTGATGACGGTCAGCCCCATGTTGGAATTGAAGATGAATGGCGCGACCACGAGGAACAAGGCGTAGCCGATCCAGCCAAGCCAGAACATCAGCTCGAGCGGTTTATAAGTGATGGTGCGTGCCATGGCTAATCCTCGCGAGTGCCCATCAGACCCTTGGGCCTGAAGATCAGGATCAGCACCAGCAGCAGGTAAGGCAGCATCGGTGCGACTTGCGAGAGCGTCAGGCTCAACACGGGGTATGCAAAGGTTTCAGTCGTGACGTTCATGCCGATGTCGCGCAAGGCTCCAGCGAACGACCAGTCAAGCGACACAGCAAAGGTCTGCAGCAGGCCGACCAGCAATGACGCGACGAAGGCGCCGCCAAGCGAACCCATGCCGCCGACCACCACCACCACGAACACGATGTTGCCGACCTGTTCGGCCATTTCCGGGCGCGTCGAGAAGGCGTTGCCGCCGATCACGCCGGCCAGGCCCGCCAGTGCCGAGCCGCCACCAAACACCAGCATGAAAACGCGCGGCACGTTGTGGCCGAGCGATTCGGCCATGTCCGGATGGGTCAGCGCGGCCTGGATGACGAGACCCAGGCGCGTCTTGGTCAGAACCAAAAACAGTGCCACCAGCATCAGCACCGCGACCAGCATCATGAAGCCGCGGTACATCGGAAAGTCGGTAGTGAAGATGCGAAACAGCGGGCCATCGAGCATGGCCGGTACCTTGTAGTCGACCGGCGCGCGGCCCCACACCAGGCGAATCACTTCAGCCAGGATGAAGGCCAGCCCGAAGGTCACCAGCAGCTCGGGCACATGACCGAAGCGATGCACGCGGCGCAGGACGAAGCGCTCGAAGGCAGCGCCGGCCGCGAACGTCAGAAGCGGCGCGACCACCAGGCCCGGCCAGAAGCCGACCCATAGCGAGATCTGGTAGGCGAAATATGCACCGAGCATGTAGAAGCTCGCGTGCGCGAAGTTCAGCACCCCCATCATGCTGAAAATGAGAGTCAAGCCCGACGACAGCATGAACAGCAACAACCCGTAGGACAGGCCGTTGAGCAGCGAAATCAGAAAAAATTCCAAATCAATCCAGACTTAAAGCGTTGATTTCCCTGCGAAGCAAAGCGCGGTCTCCCGCGCTTTGTCCCTCGAACCGCTTTAGGGCTTCTTCATCTGGCAGGTCGTGCCAAGCGCTCCGACATAGCTCGGCTGGATCGATTCGGTTTTCCAGCCGAAGCCGGTATTTTCCTGGTCGAACTTGACATCCTTGCCGTTCACCTTGACCCACTTGGCGATATACAGCACCTGCTGGATCTGGTGATCCGAAGCGCGCATTTCGTCTTCGCCGTTCAGGCTTTCAATCTTGGCGCCGGCCATTTCGGGGGCGAGCTTGGCGGGCTCCGCCGAATGGGTCTTGTTGATTGCATCGGCCATCATGCGGATCGCAGTATAGGCGGCCATCAGATAGAAGTCGTCGTGATACTGATCCTTGAAGCCCTTGATGATGTCGCCGCCGACAAATTTGTCGTTGTTGGCATTCCAGTAGCCGACGTAGAAGACGTGATCAAGACCAGCTGCACCCATGGCGGTCGGCACACCCGTGGTGCTGGCATAGTAGGTATAGAAGTTGGCCTTCAGATCGGCTTCCTTGGCGGCCTTGATCAGGAGCGCCAGGTCCGAACCCCAGTTGCCGGTGATGACGGTGTCGGCACCAGACGCCTTGATCTTGGCGATGTAGGGCGAAAAATCAGTCACCTTGGCGAGCGGATGGAAGTCGTCGGGCTGGCGGCCGGCCGGTCCGGCGCGGCGCTGTGCCGCTCGCTGCTGGCCGATGGCGTCCCTTA
>CAZZVZ010000304.1:0-3851 GCA_964657655.1 Gammaproteobacteria bacterium
CATCAATGGCGACAGGGCAGAAATCGCGGGTGGAGATATCAGCGTCAAGGCCATTCTCGGTGGCGGCTTCGAGCTCAGTGCTGCGCTCGGCTACACCCACGCCGACGTCAATCCTGGTCCTCACTGGGAGATTCAGCCAAGTCACGTGATGCCTGATGTGCCACTCTTCAATGGTAACGTCAGCCTTGCCTATCACGCAGGTCTGGGCGCTGGCCGTACCTTCAGCGCCGAAATCCAGACCGGTTATGTCGGCGCCCGCTATTCGCTCAACTTCCTGTTGCCCGATCAATCCACCGGCGAATACGTCAAGCTGTCTTCGTATGCACTGACCAATCTCAACATCGGCCTTGATTCACGCAGCGGCTGGGGCGTTGGCCTGTTCGTGACCAATCTATTCAACAAGCAGGCATCGCTTGAAAACCTGTTTCAAGAGACCGAGCCGTCCGCGGCATTTAGCCGGGTGTTGACCAATCAGCCGCGTACCATCGGTGTCAACCTCCGGTACGACCTGTAGCGGTGGCGTTGCCGGGCTCACTACAGGTCAACCGTCAGGTAGCTGAACACGCTGCGCGGCTGGAACTGGGAGAAGCCCGGACTCTGGCCCATGTTCCAGAAATACAGGTTGGTCGCGTTTTGCAGTTGCACACGCAAGGTCGCGGATTTGCCGTAAAACGCGAAGCGATAGCGCCCGCCCAGGAATAACAGGGTCTGCGAGGGGTTGGTCACGAGGTTATCGACGCTGGCCGGTGCCGGACCGAAGTAGATGACAGTGGCATCGGCCGAAAGATTTGGCATCGATTCAAACTTGTAGTCGAGGCTCACCGTGCCCTGCAGGCGCGGCTGGCCAAATGCAATCGGACCGACACCCTGCGCCTTGAGATCCTGGCCGACGATTCGAACATTTCCGAATAGTGCGCCCGCGGTCACATTGAGGTTTTTAGCGAGTTCGCCGGACACCGAAGTCTCAATGCCCTCGGCGCGCTGCAGGCCGAGCTTTCGGTCGACATTGTCGATATCGAAATTGAAGTAGGGCTTCTCGATCTCAAACACGCCCGCGATTGCCTTGAGCTTTTGGGTCAGCTTGAGCTGCAGCCCCGCCTCATCCTGCCAGGTCCTTGCATCCGGCAAGATGGCGCCGCGATTCTGCGCGCCACTTGGGGCGGTCCCCGAATCTTCCAGGCCTTGGGTGTAGCCCGCGTAAGCTGTGAGCCGGTCACTCAGGATCAATGCAGTGCGGGCGTAGGCGCGCAGCGGACTATCCTTGAGCTGGCTCTGCAACAGCCCCGGCACTTGCACTGTCTTCTCATAATCTTCATGCTGGACGCCGGCTTCTGCGTCACCGTGCCCTTGCCACTGGACGCGATAACTGGCGCCGGTGCTGAGCAGGCGCGTCAGATCGCGTGTGCGCTGCGAGAACTGGAAGCTTGGCTCAGGCAGTGACAGCAGCTGGCCGAGCTGGGTCGGCCCGAGATCAACCAGTGCCGAGCCGCCGTAATACGCCAGCGTATCGCGCCCGCGCGCCAGCAGGATCACGCTTTGCCGGATCGGGCCGCTGCCGAACTCGCCAGTCAGGCGCATCTCGCCCGAGTTTGATGAGGTGGTTTGATCCGGATTGGCAACAAATACATGTTCGGCGGCGCCACTGCGCTGCGTGTTTAGATAAAGGTCTGCAAAACTGAGCGGAACGTCATAGACCGACCTGAACGCACCGGCTGCGAACGACCAGTTGCTCGACAGCTTGATGTGCACGATGGCGCCCACGTTTCTCGACACCGACTGGCCTTCGGCCCAGTTCTGACCGTAGTAGCCGCGTGCAACCGGCGGCGGCAGAAAATCCCCCGCGGTATAGACCAGCGGGGCGGTTTTTGCCTGCGTCAGCTGGCTCCAGTCAACCAGCAGGCGCACCGTGACGCGGTCATTGATCTTCCAGATCGGCGTGGCGCCAAAATTCTTGTAGCGCGATGTATAGCCCGGGATCTCCGATCCAACCCAGTTGCCGCCCATGCTCAATTGATCGCTCACGCCAATGGGCAGCTGCAGTCCGCTCGAGCCGATGGGAAGCACGGCGTCGGCGCTAAAGCCCTGACCCTGGAACGGACCGTCGCTCACCAGCAAGGTGCCGCTCGGCGTGCCGTCCCCGGGGTGACGCAGATCGTAGTCGACGATGCCGGTGGGCGCGGGAAAGGCGTATCCCACCTCGCTGATCCCGACGCGGATGGTTGAGCCTTCGACCACGCGATTGGATAGTCCGCCTTGCTGGTCGAAGTACAGGCCGTCAATACGCACGTTGCCGGCCGCCTGGGGATTGAAACCCCTGATGCTACCCGGGCTGTAGAGACCAATGCTTTCAAGACCTTGTGTCAGGCCGAAGGCGTCGTCGGCCGCGGCCACCGGATCATCAGAGGCGTGTTGCGCAAACGCTGGCCGTAGCGCGAACAGGCTTGCGCTCAACGCCAGCAGCAAGGTGCTCGGGCAGCGGAAGTCTGGCGTGGCCGGCGGACGAGCACGGGGCGCCATGTTGGCTTTCGCATGATGTTGCATTGTTCCTGGTCTCCAATGCGAAGGGAATCAGGATCGGATGGTCCCCTGCGACCTGGCCAATGTCATGTCCGATGCGACAGAATGCAAAAATGGGGCAATGAAGCGCGCCTTCGAGGTGCTCTTTACGAACAACGCGATGTCATGGCGCTGGTCGCGAGCGCCAAGCGGTGGTTGCACTGCGGCATGGCGCGAGGCTCGCCTCACGCGGCTCAGCCTGCGGCCGACCTACATCGCGAGGATGAGGGGCCAGCGTCGGCCAGCGCAGCACGTCCTACCCTGCAGCGTCGGGTGGATTGAGGGCCGAGAAGATCTTCTTTAGTGTTCTTGGCGAAATTGGATGGCCTGCGTAGTGCAATCCGGCGAAATAATACTTCGGCGACTCGTAGAGCTGGTGCAACTCGGGTGCGACGTCCAAGAAGGCGCTCCGATGGTGATTACGCACGAAGAAAGCGTTGAGCCCCGTCATGTCGCAGCACACCAGAAAATATCCGTAATCCTGAAACAGTTTGTAGAAGCTCGCCAGACTGGCGCCGTAATAGTCGTCGCCCTGCCACTGATGATGCTCGTCGTACTCGATCACGAATTCGATTGGCGGGCGGAATTTTCCATTGTATTCAACGATGAAAATATCGGGAGTGGCGCCTCCCTTTAGCAGTTCTTCGACAAAGTGGTAGTCGTTGCCATCGAGATCCATGGAGATCAGGTTGCTTGCGGTCTGCCTGATGCGCGCAAGATTCCTGGTATAGATTTCGGCCACATTCGCGCGCGTGACCCATTGCTTGTCGAACAGGAAATTAAGCGTCTTGGACGCGTTGGGATTGAAGTCGAAAGCGAGATCTTCCACGCCCACCCAGAATCCTTTCCAGCCTGCTGCTGCCAGCGCGAGCGTGTTATTTTCGAAACCATCTTCCACCCCGAACTCGACAAACACGCCGTCGCTGAGTCCGATCCGGCGGATGATCTCGAAGGTCAAGCCGTCCTCGCCATTTTGCGAGAAGATCTTGGCACCGTGCCTGTTCAACGGATTGACCTGGTTGTGAAAGGATTCCGGCGCGCGCGCAATATCAATAGTCGTTGCCCGGTGCACGGCCACGAGCTGGCGGGTGCTTTGTGTTTCAAACGATGCCAGCAGCCGCTGTCCATCAGATAGGACCGGTTCAGCAGGGCTCGCCGGAACATCGGCAACAGGGGGCTCCTTTTTAGCAAACATGCGCTGATACTCGTAGCGTGCCCGGGCGAGCATGGCGCCTGGGATCTGCTTTAGAAGCGTAAGGATCATTTCGCGTCGCGGTCGTTTTCACAAGGCTAGG
>CAZZVZ010000304.1:3861-4582 GCA_964657655.1 Gammaproteobacteria bacterium
AACACGACCGCATCGCTCTTCTGGACGCATCGTGCGCACGCGAAATATGTCCGGATTTCGAGTCTGCTGTTGGTTTTCGTTTGTCCCGGATGCCGCATCGGCGCGGCCGAATCAGCCTTGACGCGGCGGCGCTTGGCATGGGCGCGTACGCTGCAAGCGCGCACCACAGCGTCAGGCGGACATTGGATCAAGCGCCTGTTGAAGATACTTCGCGGTGCGACTCGCTTTGTTGCCGGCGACCGTATGCGGCGTGCCGGCACTGACCACCTTGCCGCCGCGCTCACCCGCACCAGGACCGATGTCGATGACCCAATCTGCGGCAGCAACCACTCTCATCTCGTGCTCGACCAAGATGACGGTATTTCCCTCGTCGACCAACTCGTTGAGTTTGAGCAGCAGGCGATCAACGTCTTCGGGATGCAGGCCCGTGGTCGGCTCGTCGAGCACATAGAGCGTGTCGCCGCGGTGCGAGCGTTGCAGTTCGGTGGCCAGCTTGATGCGTTGCGCCTCGCCGCCGGACAGTTCTGTCGCAGGCTGACCAAGACGAAGGTAGCCAAGCCCCAGATCGCTGAGCACTGCCAAAGGTGTGCAGACGGGCTTGTCGTCAGCAAAGAAAACAAGTGCCTCCTTGACCGTCATCTGAAGCACGGCCGCGATGTTTTTGCCGTCTCGTTCGACTTCAAGCGTTGCATCGTTGTAGCGCCTGCCGCGGCAGGTCGGG
>CAZZVZ010000305.1:0-4574 GCA_964657655.1 Gammaproteobacteria bacterium
AGTCGATTCTCTAGTCAGAGCTGCAGACCCGGGCGCCCGATGGCAGTCCGGAACACCTCAAACAAGGCCCGCTGCGCTGTCCCAGGCGCAGCGGGCCTTGTCTTTTCGCGGGCTTACCCTGATCCGGTTGGGGCAGTCGCACCTAGGCCCGCATGCATCAAAACCTTCAAAACCCTCCGTTTATCTGCCAGCGCCGTCCGCCTGTCGCTTCTTTCGGGCATGCCCGGCCTTGCGCGTGACATTGTTCCTCGGCGGCACTATTGTCCTTGCCTATAGTCGCCCCCGCCAAGCCGGCAGGTGATCAAACCAGCGACAAGGGGAACGACCAATCGCATGCGCCCACCGAAAAATGGGAGAGTGTGGCGCAAACGGCAGTGCTTTCAGAGCAGGTAGCATGGTTACCAGCCAAAAGCTTTCGAAAGCGTTGACGAAGTTGACGATAGATTGTATGAAGTCGCTTTAATCCACTGATTTTGTGGGATTTCGGTCGCTGGGGGAGGCACTGCAGCGGGATTACGCCAATGAGGCGTTTTGCCCGGCAGTGGAGCGTGTACGCCGGCCGCTAGGGGATACAGTTGAAAAAAGGTCGCGCCATCCTGAAGACGGACTGGTTCTACGGTGTGATCGTAGTGCTGGTGGTTTTATTTCTCAGTCGCAGTGACCTGATGCAAAGCCTTGAGTACAAGGCTTATGACCTGGGCGTTCGAGCGTCTTCCAAGGTCCCTTCCGACAAGATTGCCATCATCGCCATCGATGACGCCAGCATTGCACGTATTGGCCGCTGGCCCTGGTCGCGTGAAGTACACGCGAAAATGATCGACCTGCTGAGCCAGGCACACGCCAAGGTGATCGGTGAGACGGTGTTTTTCTCCGAGCCGCAGCGCGACCCGGGTCTCGACTACATCGACAAGCTGGCCGACATCTACTCGAGGGCGCCCACCGAGGGAGCGCTGGCAAGCAATCCCGAGTGGCAGCAATTCGGCGGTGTCCTCAAGGATGCCGAGAGCAATCTCGACACCGACAAGCAGCTGGGCGCTGCCATCACGCGCGCCGGGAACGTGGTGCTGCCAATTGAGCTCGAGCTCGGCTCTCCCAACGGTCGCCCCGATGCACCATTGCCCGAATCGGTGGCCAAGTTCGCGCTACCCGATGAGGCAGGCCAGGGCATCCAGAGCACTGCCATTCACTATCCCGTGCAAAGCGTCGGCGCCAATGCAGCGCTGGGCGCCCTGAGCAGCGTGCCGAGCAACGACGGGGCGATTCGCGAGGAACCTCTGGCGATCGGCTATTACGACAAGGCTTTCCCGTCGTTCGCTCTGATGGTCGCAGCGCGCAGCCTGAATCTTGGCACCGCCGACATCAAGACCCGCTGGGACGACGGTGTCGTCACCCTCGGGCGCCTGTCGATCCGCACCGATACCGATGCGCGCATGCTGACGCACTTCTACACCTACAAGGACGACAAGCCACCGTTCCAGATCGACTCGTTCTACGATGTGCTGACCGGCAAGATCCCGGCAGAATCCTATACCGGCAAGATCGTGCTGATCGGTGCCAATGCTGCAGGTGTTGGCATCTCGTTTCCGACACCGGTGCGCGCGGGCATGGCACCCGTCGAGACGCTGGCCCATTCGGTCTCGAGCATTCTCAACGAACAGTTCTTCGTCGAGCCAGGCTGGTCGCGTCCGGTTGAGTGGCTGGTGGTGCTGCTGATTGCGGCCTACATCATCGTGTTGCTGCCGCGCCTTCGTGCCGGACCGGCCGCTGCTGTCACCGTGGCCTTGCTGGTGGCACTGATCGGTGCGCACTTCGCCTTGATGGCAGGACCTGGCATCTGGCTGCAGCTGATGCTGCCTGCCACGCTTTTGGTGGTTGGCCACCTGGTGCTGACCACCAAACGGTTCTTGATGACCGAGATGGGCAAGGACCGCTCCGACTCCGAGTCGGCAGAGTCGAACCGCATGCTCGGCCTGGCGTTCCAGGGGCAGGGCCAGCTCGATATGGCGTTCGACAAGTTCCGCAAGTGCCCGCTCGACGATGCCTTGATGGACAACCTGTACAACCTGGCGCTTGATTTCGAGCGCAAGCGCCAGTTCAACAAGGCGCAGTCGGTGTACGAGTACATGTCGGGCTACAACCCCAAGTTCCGCGATCTGGAAACCAAGCTGACGCGCGCCAAGAACATGTCGGAGACCATCATCCTGGGCGGTGGTGGCGGGCGCACCAACGCCAGTCTCATCAATGCCGAGAGCGGCTCGGTCGAAAAGCCGATGCTTGGTCGCTACCAGGTCGAAAAGGAACTCGGCAAGGGTGCCATGGGCGTGGTCTACCTCGGCAAGGACCCAAAGATCGGCCGCGTGGTGGCCATCAAGACCATGGCGCTGGCGCAGGAGTTCGACGCCGACGAGTTGCAGGACGTCAAGGAACGCTTCTTCCGCGAGGCTGAAACGGCAGGCCGTCTCAATCACCCCAACATCGTGACCATCTTCGATGCGGGTGAAGAACATGATCTGGCCTACATCGCCATGGAATTCTTAAAGGGCAAGGATCTGGTGCCGTATACCAAGCCCGAAGCCTTGCTGCCGATCGAACGCGTGGTCAGCATTCATGCCCGCGTGGCAGAGGCGCTGTCATATGCGCATCGTCAGGCAGTGGTGCATCGGGACATCAAGCCGGCCAACATCATGTACGAGCTCGAAAGCGACACCGTCAAGGTGACCGACTTCGGCATTGCGCGCATCACGGATTCGTCCAAGACCAAGACTGGCATGGTGCTCGGCACCCCGTCCTACATGTCGCCTGAACAACTCTCGGGCATGAAGATCGACGGCCGCTCCGACCTGTTCTCGCTGGCTGTGTCCCTCTACCAGATGACCTGCGGCCGCCTGCCGTTCGTGGGTGACTCGATGGCCCAGCTGATGTTCAAGATCGCCAATGACGAGCCGACTGATATCCGGCTGTTCAATGACGCCATCCCTGAAGCGCTGGTGCGCGTGATTCACAAGGGCATGGCCAAGAAGATGGAAGACCGCTATCAGACCGGGGAAGAATTTGCCGCCGATCTGCGTGCCATTTATGGGCTGCCGGCAGCGACCTCCTCGGGCACCATGGCAGCGACTGCTGCTGTTGCCGCGCCAGTTGCGCAAGTTCCCGCGCCCGTGCCCGCAGCGGTCCCGGTTGCAGCACCGGCGCCTGTGCCTGCGGCAGCGCCTGTGGCAGCCCCGCCGGCCGTCACGCCCGGGGCCGATGCGACTCTCGTCATGAGCAAGCCAGCGGCGCCGGCACACGATGCGACCCTGGTGATCGCAGCGCCTCCAGCGCCGGCGGCCCCGCCAGCGGCGCCGACGGCAGCCGAAGACGCAATGGCCAAGACAGTGATCGCAAGACCGCCCAAGGCGGAGGACCCACATATCAAGACGGTGATTGATTCACCCGATGCACACATCAAGACGGAGGTTCTTCCCGATCCCCCAGTGAGCGACTCCCCGGGTGTTGATTTCGAAATCTGATATGCGGCCTTTGAAATTAAATGTGGATTTGCAGTTCGCGGCGAAGACGCATCCAGGCATGGTGCGTCATCACAACGAAGACTCGATCACGACAGTGCCCGAATGTGGCTTGGCGATCCTGGCCGACGGCATGGGCGGCTACAACGCCGGGGAAGTGGCGAGCGGCATGGCCACTGCGGTGTTGCGCAATGATTTGCTGAGCGATCTCAACGAGTGGTATCGCGAACTGACGCGGCGTGGCACTTCCAAGCTGCATACCCTGCTGCAGGCGCGTGTGACGGGCGCAAACACGGCGATCTTCCAGTCGTCGCAGAGCCAGTCGCAATATGCCGGCATGGGGACCACGCTTGCCATGGCACTGTTTCGCGACAGCATGCTGACGACCGTCCATATTGGCGATTCGCGCATCTATCGCCTGCGCGGTGAAGTCTACGAGCAGATCACGCGTGATCACTCGCTGTTGCAAGACCAGATTGATGCGGGCATGGTCACGCCCGAGCAGGCCAAGTTGTCGATGAACAAGAACCTCGTGACCCGTGCGCTAGGTGTCGATCCCGAGGTGGAAGCAGAGATTCACGATTTCGAAACACAGGCAGGCGACATCTATTTGCTGTGTTCGGATGGGCTGTCGGACATGGTGCCCGACGAAGAGGTTGGCGACACTCTTCAGATGCTTGGTTCCAACCTGGAGTTGGCAGCCAGCACTCTGATTCAGCAGGCCAACGACTACGGTGGGCGTGATAACGTATCGGTGATCTTGGTCAAGGTTCAACCGAACAGCAATGCGTCGCGCGGTCTTTTTACACGCTTCATTAATTGGTTGAAATAGCGGAGTAACTCATGGCAAAACTCATCCTCTCCATGGATGGTCTGGTCCTCAAGGAAGTCCCTCTTACAAAGGAGCGGACCACCATCGGGCGACGGCCACACAATGACGTGGTGATCGACAATCTTGCGGTCAGCGGTGAGCACGCTGTGATCGTCACCATTCTCAATGATTCGTTTCTGGAGGACCTGGGCAGCACCAATGGCACGATGGTGAACGGCCAGGCGATCAAGAAGCAC
>CAZZVZ010000306.1:0-4000 GCA_964657655.1 Gammaproteobacteria bacterium
AGCTGAACGCCATGTTCCAGGCCTGGCTGGTGAAGATGGCGAAGATCGCGGCCAGCTCGGCACCCATCACCCGGCCTGGAAAGAGGGCCATGAAGAAGGTGACGGTAAAGGAAATGTAGCCCAGCACCGGCACTGATTGCAGGATGTCGAGCGCGGGCACCAGGATGCGCTCCGCGCGCTTGCTCTTGGCCGCGAGGGTGGCATAGGTGAGCGTGAAAAAGATCGACGCCACCATGGCGGCCAGCATGCGCAGCGTGGTGCGCAACGCGTATTCGGGCAGATAGCCAACGTCGAGGGAGATGCCGTCACTCGACAGCGCCGAGAGCGGCACGAAGGTACTGCGCACGCCATTGCTGCTCAGCATCAGCAGTCCGAGGACGAGCGGAAACACCAGCACGTCCCAGCGGTTCGGAAACAGCCGAACGGCCAGCGGCGAAGAAATGGCGGGGAAGCGAGTGGTCATGGAATGGCAGCGCAGCACTCCGGGCGGGCAGGGCGCCCGAGCGGACAGGCGCTATGCTAGCTGCAATTGAAGGCTGAAATATTGCAATCTGATAACAAGTCAGAAACTTTTTCGCGGCGTACCGAAGGACCAGGACGGGCCGCATTCGGACTGGAGTTATTGACAAATTATCGATAAAGTACCGCAATGAATTGCTTCCAGAGCTCCACCAAGAGCGGTGCTTCTCGATCATGAAAGCCAGAAAAACGACGCGCGCGTCGGCAGATATAAGCGGTAAAGGTGCGGCACGAGGCATTGTGTCTTCGTCCCACCTGGTCTCGAGCCAGAGCCCTGAACTGTCGGAATTCGAGTTCGGGCTCATCATTGCCTGGAATGCCTACAGCCGCTGGGCCATGCGCTGCATGGCAGCCGCAGGTCTGCCGGATCTGGCGATCACGGACATCAATGTGCTGCACCACGTGCACCACCGCGGTCGCAGCAAGAAACTGGCAGACCTGTGCCTGATCCAGAACGTCGAGGATACCCACGTGATCAGCTATTCACTGAAGAAGCTGATTGCGCTTGGCGTGGTCGAAGGCGAACGGGTCGGCAAGGAAGCCGTCTACTCGATCACCGACAAGGGCCGCGAGGTAATCGAGCGCTATCGTGAGGTGCGTGAGAATTGCCTGGTCGAAAGCATGTCGCCAGGCGACGCCGAGAACGAGGAAATCGGCGAGCTGGCACGCGCGTTACGGCGCCTGTCGGGGGACTACGATCAGGCAGCGCGTGCAGCGGCGTCGTTGTAGGGCACCAGTGCCGTGCCGGTGCTGGCCAGCTGATCGTGCAGGCGGTGCACCAGACCACCAAAGCCGCCGCTGACGCGGTTCATCAGACGTGAACTGGTGGTGACCCGTGGTGCTGCACTGAAGGCGACCTCGGCGCCGATCAAGAGCAGTGACTGGACCAGTTCGACGTCCTCATGCTCATCGAGCGGCATGAAGCCGCCGACCTTCTGGTAGGCGCGTGCGCACACCCCCAGATTGGCACCGTGGATGTGATTGTGGCCATCGACATCACGGTAGCCGGTCTCGAGTTCATAGCGCTGGCGAAGGGCAGGCAACTGCCAGTCGTGAACCGACACGGTGCCGCACACCGCATCCACGTTGAGCGCCAGCTGACGCACCAGCCAGTCAGGTGCCACGCGGCTGTCGGCATCGGTGAAAGCCAGCCAGGTGCAGCCCTGTTCCAGCAGATGGGTGGCGCCAGTAGCGCGCGCCACCCCGACCGAGCGCGCGTTGATGGCGAGCGAAGCGACGCCCATCTCGGCCACGATCTCGGCGGTGCGGTCGGTACAGCTGTCGAGCACCACCAGCAGGTGAACCCGGCGTCCCAGCAAGGCGGGATGGCTGGCAGCCACGCGTGCCGCCTCAAGGCAAGCGGCGATATGGTCTTGCTCGTTGTGCGCCGGAATGATGAGGGCAATCACACCAGGCCCTCCCGCTGGGCAACCGAGCGATGATCGTCGAGATAGACATCGAGTAGAAAGTCGGGCTCTTCATGGTGAGACAACAGCCGCAAGCCATCCTGTTCGCCCCATTGCCGGGCTCTCGCATGCACCTGGTCGCCATTCATGGCGCAACCGGCGATCGGGTGACGCCAGTGACAAAACACCACTTCGCCAGCTTCACGCAGTACCCCGGACAGCTTGTGCAGCATCGCGTCGAGATCTCGGTCGCAGAGGTAGTAGGCCATTTCACTGACGACCACCAGATCGAACGGTCCCTCAGGCCAGTCATCGGGCAACAGCGCCTGGCGTGCTTCGGCGTGCGGGTGGCCAGCGAGCTTGCGGCCGGCAAGCGTCACGGCACGCTGCGAGCCGTCCAGCGCCAGCAGCTGCTGGCAGCGCGGCGCCAGCGCGAGACTGGTCTCGCCATTGCCGCAGCCCAGTTCGAGCACGTTCTCGTAACTGCGCCTGCTGAGCGATGCAAGCAGCAGCGCCCGTTTTCTTTCTTCGTACCAGCGCACCCGGTAGCCCCACGGATCGTCAGTGGCGGCGTACATGCGATCGAACATCAGGATTTGGGCAGTCATCTGAGGAACACCTCAAAGGGACGGCGAAAACGCTCGAGCGTCCCCTGCGACAGGATCGGGGGCTGGTCGAGGTTGTCAATCTGGCTATGAAACATGGTGATGGCGCGACGCTTGGCGTCACGTGACATCTCATCGAGCTCGAACTTGAGCGCGCTGGCGAAAGGAAACTGGCCGGGCTCGCACCAGTGCCAGCCCCACACCGGATACTCGAGCAGTTCAAAGCCTATTTTCTGTTGTGCAAAGCGTGCGGCGTGCGCGCACGCATCGTGATCGGGATGACCGTCGCCGCTCCAGGGTGCAAGCACCAGGTCAGTCGCCTTGGTCATCTGCTCGATCAGTTCGACGAGACGCGTCTGATGCGCCGTCACGGCGCCATCGGGCAGTGCCATGCGCCTTGCCTGGTGAGAAAGAAGCCCGAGTTCGCTCAAGGCGCGATCGCGTTCGCCCGCGCGTTGCAGGCGCAGGCTGTTGCGGTCCCTGCCCGGGTGACTGGCCTCGCCGTCGGTGACCGACAGCACCACCACCTCGCGATCAGCGCGCGCTGCCGCATGCATCAGGCCACCGCTGCCGAGCACCTCGTCGTCGGGGTGCGGTGCGATCACGACCAGACGCGAACTGGTGCGCAGCAGATCATCAAGTGCCACGCTGCGCAGGGCGTGCAACGCGGGCGTGGCGAGCCACACATCTTCGGGTGTGCCGTCGCCGCGGATCAAAGGCTGTTGTGCAGTTGCATCCATGATGGCTCGAGAGAAAGCAGTTGCAGCCCAAGGGCTTCGAGGTCGCGCTCGGCATGGCTTTGCCGCAGGAATACCGGCAGGTCGGCGGCCATGGCGGCGAAACGGGCGTTCATGCAGAACGGGCGCGCGCCGAGCGCGCGGCCGGCATGCTCGAGCACCGACTGGGCTGCCGCTTCGACGATGGCGCGGGTCGCGAGCGCCAGCGCGCGTGCGTCCTGCTCGGGCCTGCGATCGATTTCCTGTGCTGCATGCTGGAGTGCCGAGCGTGCAGCGTGAAGCTGGCTGGCAGCGGCGCCCAGATGGGCCAGGCCATGCGCATCGTGGCGCCGCATCAGCGACTGGCGCAACTCGTCGAGAAGCGCCAAGGCAGCGCCGTACCAGCACGCGGCAATACCAATGGCACCGTGCCAGAAACCCGTGCGTTCCAGATAACTGTTGGCTGTGCCGACCATCTCGGCCGGCGCGTCGTGAAAAGTCAGGCTCGAGGTTTCGGTAAGTGCCATGCCGACCGCTTTCCAGTCGGTATGGGTGACGCCAACCAGACTCTGGTCGAGCGCCACGGCAAGCATAACGGGCGCTCCTGCCTCGGTACGTGCTGTCACCAGCGCGTGGCTGAGCAGCGCGCCACCCGAGCACCACGCTTTGACGCCAGAAAGCACCAGGCGGCCATGTTCTGCTGCACGTGCGACGAGGGGCGCTGCGGGATTTTCTGCGGCGAACACACCGTAGC
>CAZZVZ010000306.1:4010-4565 GCA_964657655.1 Gammaproteobacteria bacterium
GCCTCCCAGTTCTCGCAAAATGGCTTTGGCATCGATGTGCGCTTCGTACAGCTTGACCAGCGGCAGGCTGCGGCGTGCGACAGTCGCCAGCGCAGCAAAGCGCACCAGCGTGGCGCCGCCTCCTGGCATGGGCAATTCACCAAACTCGCTGTCGACAAGCAGCCCGAAGACGCGCGACAGCGCTTCCGCATTTTCGATGCCGGCCTGATTGGCATCGAGAAATGCGTCGAGTTGCAAAGCCATCTGGCCCGCGTGCGACAAACAGTTGTCCGCAAACCCCAGGAGTGGCGGCGGTGTCAAATCCAAAGTGAATTCCCCGTGTAGCGAAGCGTCCTGCGCCGCTCGATTGAGCGCGCGCTGCCGGTCATTTTGGCTGGCAGCAAGGAAGTATTAGCAAAGTGTGTGCCGCTCCCCGCGAGCCGCCTCGGCACCAGAGCGGCAAGCTTCTTCGGACTTGCCCTGACCGCCAGCAGGCGTTGCCCATGCTGGCGCATCGACCAGGGGCGCCGTACCTCCATCTTTGCTCTGCTGAGTGTCCTCGAAGCCTGGCTGATG
>CAZZVZ010000307.1:0-4562 GCA_964657655.1 Gammaproteobacteria bacterium
CGAAGCTTCGACAGTGCCATCGCACAGTTCAAGGCAAGCGATTTCAAAGGTGCGCTGGCTTCCTTTAGCGGTTTCGCCCGCGACTACCCAAATTCGGTCTACCTGCCGTCGGCACAGTACTACGTTGGCGCTTGCTACTATGCACAGCGCGATTTCAAGGCCGCCATCGCGGCCCAGGAAGTGGTCATCAGGAACTGGCCAGACAGCAGCCGCGCCTCGGATGCGATGTTCAACATCGCGAGCAGCCAGAACGATTCGGGTGATAAACGCGCGGCGCGCAAAACGCTCGAGAATCTGGTCGCCACCTACCCCGACAGCCAGGCCGCAGGCGTCGCTCGCGAACGCCTGGTCACCATGAAATAGCACGGCGCAGTGACCCTCGACTCCCCTCGTTGTTTGACGGCAGTTGACGCAATTACGTACAATCGAGGGCTTTGGGTCGTTAGCTCAGCTGGTAGAGCAGCGGACTTTTAATCCGTTGGTCGTGGGTTCGAATCCCGCACGGCCTACCAAATTTTCCTGTCAGCACGTGCACGTCCGTGCCCGTCGCATGCGACGTGGCTGATCAATCAGCGTCATTTGCAAATCTACAGCTGACGGCCGGGGCACGGCGTCAGGTGTATCTCGATGCCTTGTGGCGCGAGCGGAGCGCCTCTTGTTGAACCCCTCCCACGCAGACGCCTCTCATCCGATTCAGACGGCCAGTGACCGCCTTGTCGACCGCGGTGCGATTGCGCTGGCCGCCTGCTGGATCCTATTCGTCGGTGTCGCAGTCTGGATGCACACCTCGATTTCGACCCAGCCACCCATCTACGACGCGTATACCTATTATTTCAAGGCGCGCGAAGTATGGCTGCACGGATCTCTGCTGCATCCGTTCTCCCTGCTCAACATCCAGCCGACCTTTCGCCCGCCGGGCACGGTCCTGATGTCCTACCCGTTTGGGTTCAGCGACGATTTCCGGCCCTTTTATTTCCGTTCGGTGTTCCTGCCGATTGCGCTGCTGTTCGCCGCAGGCGCAGTGGTGGCGGCACAGGTCAGGCCCTCGGGCACAGCGCTGCGCTTTGGCGTATTGGCCACTGTTTTCTTTCCCACCATTTCGCTCTTCTACTACTTCGAGCCCTACGATGGCGGCCCCCCCGCGCATTCGCACTGGGGCCTGGTTGACTGCTTTCTTAGTGGCGTGATTGCGCTTGCCGCAGCGTGCGGTATCCGCGCTCTTTCGCAACGCTCGCTGCGCTGGTCGGCGGCCGCAACCCTGCTGTGCAGCTTTGCGATTTTCGTCAAGCCAAGCGGTGCGCCCCTGGCAGCGATGGTCGGCGCGCTGGTCTCGATTGGGTGGATGTGGATGATTGTCAGGCATGCAGGCAGCCGCCGGCAACGCGAGTGGCAGCGCTTTGCCGCGCACCTGGCGCTGCAGGTCGTGCTGCTTGGCGGCAGTCTCTTTGCAGCAACGCATTCGCTCTATCTCGGTCCGGCCAACATGGCCTACGGGCAGGACGCAATCGTGGTGATGCGCGCCGAGCTGGCCGTGCCGTTCGGCGTGTTGATGAATCTGGTACGGACCAGCCTCGGCCCGTTCATTCCAGCCTGGGCTGCCATGGTGGTCTGCATCATTGCCTACGCCATGCGACGCCGGCGCATCTGGGCGTTGCCACAGGACCCCTTTCTGCTGCTCGCCTGCCTTGCAACCCTTCTGGTCGGGATCTGGTTCTGGCTCTATGGTTCTGCCGCGCCGACACAGGTGCGCTATTTCCTGCCGTTCCTGTGCGTTGCACTGATCTTTGTCGCCGGGCCCTTGACGCGCCTCATGGTCGAGGTCCCAAAAGTGGTGCGCTGGTGCCTCGCACTGCTGATGCTGGCATCAATCCTGAACATCAGTCTGCTGCTGGCGCTGCCCAGCCCGCCACTGAACTGGCAGCTGCTTACCGGCGTCAACGTCGCGGCTGGCACAAGACCTCCAAGTATCGAGCAGGCCCAGGCACTGATCGATGCCACCCCTTCGGAGCGAGGCGCTATCGCCGTCTATTCATTGACTGGCGGCCTTGCTGACGCGATGTTTGAATCCACGTTCGACCTGCACCGCCTGGCAAAGAAGCAACCCAACTTCACGGTGCGGCGTCCCATCGACTGGCAGCGTCCTTCGGCCTTTCGCATCGAAGAGATTGCCTCGGCTGATTATCTGCTGTTCGACACTGGTGCCCCGGATGTCGAAGGCAAGGCGGTGTCGTTCGATGTCGACGATTACTACCAGGAACGGGTCGCCTTCGTCGACTGGGCGAAGCATCTGACAAGCGCGGACGGCGTCACCGTTTTTGCCAGCGTGCCGCATTCGACCCTGCTCAAGGTCACTGACATACAGGCGCTGCGCAGTTCGCTCGAGACTCTGGTCAGGTCCCACCACTGGCGCGACGTGTTCGTTGCCGCCAACCGCCCGGTATGGTGGTCAGAAGACGAGGTAAAGGCGGCACAGAGCAGCCAGCCGGCAGCCCATGCCACCATCGGCTTTGAGGGCATCTACCAGATTGCCGGCGCGCACATCGACGCTGCCGCGGGCAATGCCAGAAAGCTCACCTTTTTCGTGCGACGTGTCGCGCAAGGAGCAGACACTGGCTGGGCCGCCATGGTGCATCTGATCGATGGCAACGGCAAACTGCTGGTGCAGCACGACGTGGCGCTGCCCTCCTATCCCTCGCCACCCGGTCGGCCGTATTACAAGATCGAGGTCACGTTCTCACCCCCGCCTGGTGCCACCACAGTGGCGATCGGCATCTACCACGGGGATGGCCACATGCTGAAGTCCGACAGACCCCAGCAAGACGGCACAGATGCTACCTTGTTTGACCTCGATGCGGCGGTCCATTGATGAGCGGGTCGGTGCAGCTGATGGCCGATGGATCAAATGCCGCGCGCCGCGCCGGGCCGCCGGCATCGAGCCCGCCGGCCAGTTGGTATACTGGACCGGTTGCCTGGCAGGTCAAGATGGGCATTGCCCGCATGACTGGCAAAGGCGCGCACGCGGCGGCATTTTTCGAAGATCAACCAGTCGATGCGATACGCATTGCACATCGCGGACCAATTTCCATGATGAGGGCTTTACTTGCAACCGAGGTCTCTTGTGGCTGAACCGGCCTCCGCTGTGCAGAATTTCGCCGCCACCAGCGATGCTGCTGCGCGTTCCCACCTGAGCCAGAAGAACGTGGTGGCCAGCGCGGAAGCCGACACCCATGGCAAACGCGTCGGGATTCTGATCGTCGCCTACAACGCGGTGTCGACCATTGCCAAGGTTCTGCAGCGCATACCGGCAGACGTGTGGGCGCAAGTCGAGGAGGTGGTGGTGTTTGACGATGCCAGCCGCGACCACACCTACGAACTCGCCCTCGGACTCAAAATGCTGTCCGGGCTCGAGAAGCTGACCGTCATCAAGAACGAGAAGAATCTCGGCTATGGGGGCAATCAGAAGGCCGGCTACAGCTACTTTGCCGCCAAGGGATTCGACATCGTGGTGCTGCTGCACGGCGATGGCCAGTACGCGCCCGAGATCCTGTCGAGCATGTACGCCCCTCTGGTCGCAGGACAGGCCAATGCGGTGTTCGGCTCACGCATGATGAGCGCCTATGGCGGCCCGCTCAAGGGTGGCATGCCGCTCTACAAACTGGTGGGCAACAAGATCCTCACCTATTTCGAAAATCGCGCCCTTGGCCTTCGTTTGACGGAGTTTCATAGCGGCTACCGTGCCTACAGTCTGCACGCGCTCAAGCAGATCGATTTTTCCGAGATGACGGATGTGTTTCATTTCGACACCCAGATCATCATCAAACTGCATCATCAGGGTTTCAAGATTCTCGAGATTCCGATTCCGACCTACTACGGCGACGAGATCTGCTATGTGGACGGTCTGCGCTACGCCCAGGACGTGTTCCTGTCGGTGCTGCGTTACCAGCGCACCAAGCGTTCCATCGCGATCTACCCGGAGTACAAGGAATACTTTGTTCACTATCCCAAGAAGGCCAGCCGTTTTTCAAGCTACGAGTATTTCGCGAGATGGATCGGCCGCGACAAGCTGGTCCTCGACGTCGGCTGCGGGGAAGGATTCTTTGCCAGTGAGCTGATTGGCACGGGCAATCGTGTCGTCGGTATCGATCTGATCGAACGGTCGGCCCATGCCGCCGAGATGCAGGAATTCATCCAGTCCGATCTCGACGATGGATTCCCGCCGCCAGCGGCAGAACGCCTCAAGCAATACCGCTTCGACCGCATCATGCTGCAGGATATTCTCGAGCATGTACGCTACCCCGAGAAGATCATGCGCGACTGCGCAGCCATGCTGTCAGAGCAGGGACAGGTGCTGGTTTCTGTTCCCAACATCGCAAACATCACGATCCGCGCGGCCTTGCTGTTCGGGCGCTTTGAGTATTCCGAGCGAGGCATTCTCGATCGGACTCACGTGAGATTCTTCACCCGCGCGAGTGCCAGGCGTTTCATTGAGCAGTGCGGTTACGAAATCGTCGAGCAGCGCGCCAGCGTGATGCCGATCGAACTGGCGCTTGGATTGCAGGCCA
>CAZZVZ010000308.1:0-4543 GCA_964657655.1 Gammaproteobacteria bacterium
CGAAGGTCATGCCGAGCGCTCTTGCGGTATTGGCGGGGGCGCCTGAGACCTCGAGCCAGCCAAGGACTGCAGCGATGCTCGCAAGCGCCAGCGCGATCGGAAAGAACGCATTGACCGCAGCGTCCTTGAAGAAGGAGTTGAGGTAGCGCAAGTGCTCGGGCAAGAAATCCTCGCTGCGGTTGCGCACCCCGAAGAACAGATTAAGCTTGGCGCTCAAGCGCATCACCCAGAGCACCAGGAAAGTTCCGGTCGCGACCTGGTTGGTGCCATTCCAGGTCAGCCAGGCGATGGCGCCGAGTGAGCCGACCAGCGCCAGTTCGTGATGCAGCACTGCGCGGCTGGCCGCCAGGAAGCGCCGCAGCCCGGACAGGCCGGGTGGACAGGGCGCACGGCTGGGGCCGGTGATATAGCCCATCAGAAAGGCCATCTCCTGCCAGCCCCAGATCAGGATGCTGCATGTGAAAGCTGCGTATAGGCCAAAGGAGGAGGTGTCGTTGCGCGACATCGCGACGCCCCAGAGTGCGGCCAGCGTCACGACGCTGGCGCCCCACATGAACCCGGCGTGCAGGGCTCGGGGCTGCCGTCCGAGATAGAGAATCACGCCGGTACTCGTCCACCACACCATCAAGATGTAGAGGACCGGTGCGCAACTGGTCAGCACGCTCGTCGCCTACCAGGTCGGGGCAAGGCGAACGTCAGCCGGAAGCTGGTTGGATTGGGCCGGCAGCAGGTAGAGGCGCGCGAATACAGCCGCAGCGGCGCCTGCCAGCGCAGCGCGCTTGACGAGATTGAACAGGCCGCCCGCCGCCTTGGCCTTCTCGATCGCTTCACTGATGAGGCGCAGCCGCTCAAGGCCTTGTGCAAAGCGCGGATCATCAAGATTCAAGGTGAGCGGGAACACCTGGCGCGAGATTTCGCTGGTGATGCGAAACACCTCGAAGTCGTATTTGGTCGGATCAAAGCCGAGGGCCTTGTTGAGCGCCGGCCGGGTATGGTCGCGCACGTACATGGTGGCAAATACCGCGAGCACGAAAAATCTGATCCACAGCTTGTTGAGACCCTGCAGCTGCTTGGGGTTGGCGCGCATCAGGAGAGCGAAGGCCTCGCCGTGCCTGAACTCGTCATTGCACCACTGTTCGAACCAGCGAAAGATGGGATGAAATCGCAGTTCTGGATGGCGCTCGGTCTGCCTGAAGATCGTGATGTAGCGTGCATAGCCGATCTTTTCTGACAGGTAGGTGGCGTAGAAAATGAACTTGGGCCGAAAATAGGTGTATTTTTTTTCGCGCTTCAAAAAGCCCAGATCAACGCCGATACCGAAGTCCTTCAACCACTGGTTGATGAAGCCGGCATGGCGCGCCTCATCGCGGCTCATGTGGCCGAACAGCTCCTTGATATCGGGATTGGTGGCGCGCTTCTTGATGTCTGCATACAGCACGCACCCGGAGAATTCCGCGGTCACTGAACTGATCAGAAAATCGACAAACTCCTTGTGCACTTCCGAGGGGATCGCCGAAAAATCACGCTGAAATTCGCCTGATCTCTGGAAGTGATCCTGGTTGGCGTCACGCCGGAACTCTTCCATCAGGCTGTTCCACTGGCTCCGGATCGGCTCGACATCGAGCTGGTCCATGGCCTTGAAGTCGGTGGTGTAAAAGCGCGGCGCAAGGATGGTGTCTTGCTGTGCGGCGCGGGTAGCCTCGGAAGGAGACGACGGCAATGCGAGTTCGGTCATGCTTGCACTCCTGTTTACGCCGGTACGGAATCGCCGCCGGCTTAAAAATGATTGGCTGGGGGCAGCGCCGCCGACGCCGTGGCGATCGGTTTTGCCGGCGTCAAGGGCGAGGTCGCCTGCCTGGCGCCGGATAGTTGCAGCAGGCGCGCAAAAACGCCCTCGTTGGTTGGGCCGAACGATTCGAGGTCGACACGCCGGTTGGTGGCGGGATCGAACAGCGTCAGCCGCCCGTCGCTGTGACTGGCGAGCACAAAGGGCTGTGCCGCACCGGCGCTTTCGCGCTTGCGTTCGCGTGCCAGCCCACGCAAGGTTCCCCGCAGGAAGCCGTTGCTGCCAGGCGCCACGGTATCGATCAGGCGATGATCGCTTGCATCCGTGACCGCGATACTGCCGTCGCTTTGATCGGTGAACTGCATCGAGGCTTCGGCCAGGATCGGCGCGTCTGGCCGGTGGCTGCGGCCCACCCCCGTGATCCTGACGGCCAGGGTGGCAATCAGTACGCATGCGATCAGGCACGCCGCGCCCACCAGTGGCGCACGCGGGAAAGGTTGGTTTGCGAAAGGGTCGCTCATGGTCGTGCTCAGGCGGTGGCCATCGGGCGGGCATGGGTTGCAGGCACTGCTGCTGATGACGGTTCGAATTCAAGCTCCGGTGCCGCTCTGCGCAGACTGCCCGTCACCACAGCTGCCATTGCCTCGGACAGGAGCTTGCCGACGTGCAGCGCATCCGGAATGGCACGCAGCATCGGTTCAGGAGCCGCCAGATGCCATGGCCGTGCGTGCGGCCACAAGTGGGCAAAGGCGATCTTGTTGGGCGCCATGATGCGCAACGGCAGGTCGCCCGTCCCGTCGGCCCTGACGTGCAGCGCCACGCTTTCCAGTCGTTCGTAGGGCAGGTTGAGCGTCAGATCCAGCACCACGCCGATGTGCATGACGACACGTCGCGTGGTGATGGTGTAGACCGTGGTCCTGGCCGTCAGCCACGCCATCAGATAGCACATGCCAATCACGGCAAGAGCAAGCGGCAGCAGCCATGTCACAGCCACTACGGTATGACCGATCGAGTGACTGTCAGACCATGTGTTGTAACCGCGCAGGACCAAAAGGATCAGGAAATAGACGGCGAGTGCGCGCACATGAAACACCGAGCGTGCCAGCGCGCCAGTGCGAGGGCTGCCCTGCCACAGAATGTCTTCACCTGCTGGAAGGTCCTCGGGCAGGCCAGGGGTCGGAACATCGAGATGGGTCACGCGCGGCATCACAGCAGTGGCTCCTGGCGCGATGGCACGGCATACAGGTGGCCGCTGGCGAAGTACGCCATGATGCGATCTTCTTCTTGCAGCGTCACCAAATCGGGGTGTCGCGTTACCGGTGCAGTGGCGAACTGGCCGGCTGAAACGGCCTTGACGAGAACCGTGCGGCGACGCGCATCAATGCGGGTGAGGTTCGAGGGCAGCAGCACATGGATGGTGCCTGCAGCCGTGATCACCGCCACTTCGTAGTAGCGCACCACCAGTTCCGAACGGTCGATCCACACATCGGTCACGGTGCCGGCCGGAGCGCGGCGGATGGCCAGAACCTGCATGCCGCGCGGGTCGGGGTCATGGCGGTCAAGACCCAGCCCCGGTGCTGATCGCAGCGGCACAATGCGTGCGTGGCCCTCATAGGTGAGATCCGGCTGATCGCTGCGATTGGCATAGGCTGCAGGACCAACGCCGTCGATCATTGGATCGCCGGTCGGCTCGATCGGTGATCCGGTCCAGCCGCCCGACACTGCAGCAAGGGGTGTCTGATCATTGATGTAGTTGGGCAACACGCGGATGCCGCCGTGCTGCAGCAAATAGGTCTTGGGTTTGGGCATGGGCGGGAATCCCTGTACCGGGCCGCGCCGTCCTCGCGCTTCGGTTTCAAGCGGGTAGCCTTCACGCTTGTCCTCGCTACGCAAGTAATAGACGAGGCCGGCGAAGAAAATCCAGAAAGCATAGAGCGTCAGTTGCGCGACGTCGATGTAACCCGTGATGGCACCGGTTTGCATGGCATGACTCCTTGGCGTGGGTCAGCTTGAAAAGCTGGAAAGTTGATTGGAAGAAAAGCGCGCGCCAGAAGCGCGCGCCGCAGGACGCACCAGCCGTCCGAGGCAGATGAGCGTGACAAACAGCAGCCCGATTTCCACGTGGTACACGGTGCAATACCCAGTCGACGGCAGAGCCAAGGCGCTGCCCAGATCGCCGTGCATGGCGAGGCTGGAGATGATGTCGCGCAATCCGCCTCCTGCTGCGATCGCAACGCCTGCCGCGCTTGCTTGGGCGGCACCCCATGCGCCCAGCGCCAGACCGGTGCGGTCACGCGTCTCGAGCGCCATGGCGGCGATCAGTGTGCCAACCGAGAACAGACCGCTGCCAAAACCAATCCACAGGGTGCCAAAGCGAAACAGGTTGGCAGAAGCAAGTGGTCCGGCAAAAATGATGGCACTAAAGCCGACCACACCGGCCAGCACACCCATGGCCGCCAGCCGGTAGGGATCGACGCCGCGCTGCAGTGCCCGTGCCGAGAGTGCAAAAGCGATCAGGGCACCGCCTGCCAGCAGTGCAGTCAGACCGGTGGTGGCACCGACACTGAGTTTCAGGATCTGTGCACCATAGGGCTCGAGAATGATGTCCTGCATATTGAAGGCGGCGGTACCAACCAGCACAGTCGCCATGAAACGGACCGCCTGGTGCTGTGCGCAGAAGGCGCGCCATGTATCGCGAAACGGTGGACGCGGCAGATTGGCCCGCGCCCGGGCCGGGTCCCGGGCTTCTTGCTTCCA
>CAZZVZ010000309.1:0-4539 GCA_964657655.1 Gammaproteobacteria bacterium
CTGCCTTCAGATGATGTGGGCTTGATTGCCGCGGCTGCCAGCGAGCGTTCCGACGGCGTGTGGAAGCAGGCTGGCAAACGACTCAAGCATGACAAGGTGGGCATGGTCGCGCTCGCGGTGGTGCTGGCCTTCGTGCTGCTGAGTCTGCTGACGGCAACCGGGCTTGTCGCCTCCAACTGGGGCGCCGAGATCGCGGTGCCCTATGCGCCGCCCACCTTCCTTGGGCCGGACACCTCCCAATCGCTCAAGATCGAGCAGCCCACCGGCCCGATGCTGGACCTCTCGAGCGTCGATCCACTCGCGCCGCGCTACGCCGAGATCAACAAGCGTGCAGCAGAACTGGCGACCGAGGCCGC
Organism: Gammaproteobacteria bacterium; assembly: GCA_964657655.1. Taxonomy (GTDB): domain Bacteria; phylum Pseudomonadota; class Gammaproteobacteria; order Burkholderiales; family Burkholderiaceae_D; genus CAJCIC01. The sequence goes on from CAZZVZ010000309.1 coordinate 357, forward strand.
ACCGCACGCCGAGACGCTGACGTTTGGTGCCGATCGTTCCGGCCGCAGCGTGCTGCTGAAAGCGTTGAAGGGCTCGCAGGTGTCGATCTTCGTGGGCCTCGCGGCTGCCGTGGTCGCGACTGCCATCGGCACCGTGCTTGGCGCGCTAGCCGGATTCTTCGGCGGTATCGTGGGCGACGTGCTCGAGTGGTTCTACAACGTGTTTACCTCGGTGCCCGCCATCTTGCTGATCTTCGCCTTCGCAGCCGTGCTTGGGCGGGGCATCGGCACAGTGGTCATCATCCTCGGCCTGACCGGCTGGACCAGCGTCTATCGGCTGCTGCGCGCCGAGTACATCAAGCATTCGACGCGTGAATATGTGCTGGCGGCGCAGGCGATCGGCACCAGCCGCTTCACGCGCATGTTCGTGCACATCCTGCCCAACGTCAGCCACGTGATTCTGGTCCAGGTGTCGCTCAACGTGGTGTTCTTCATCAAGTCCGAGGTGATTTTGTCCTTCCTCGGTCTGGGCGTGCCGATCGATTCGGTGTCATGGGGCACCATGCTCAATGAGGCCGAGGCCGAACTGATCCTCGGCAAATGGTGGCAACTGGTGGCCGCAACCGTGCTGATGGCTATTTTTGTGACAGCCTTCTCGGTCCTGACCGACTCCTTGCGCGATGCGCTCGATCCAAAACTGCGCTGACCATGACCGAACCAAATTCCAGCTCCAGCCCCCTCCTGTCGGTACAAAACCTGAAGGTCGATTTCCATGTCGGCAAGGACGCGCCGTTTTCGGCCGTCAAGGGCATCAGTTTTGACGTGCCGGTCAACAGCACGGTCGCGCTGGTTGGCGAGTCTGGCTCCGGCAAGAGCGTGACCGCCATGTCGGTGCTGCGGCTGTTGCCCGACACCGCGCGCATCAGCGGCAACATCCTCTATCGCGGCGAGAATCTCCTGACACGCGGTGAAAGCGCCATGCGCCGTCTGCGCGGCAGCGAGATCTCGGTGATCTTCCAGGAGCCGATGTCTTCGCTCAACCCGGTCTTTACGGTCGGCGACCAGATTGCAGAAGTGTTGCGCCTGCACCAGGGTCTGTCGCGACGCGCCGGCTTTGATCGCGCCAAGGCGCTGCTCGAAGAGGTTGGTCTTCCCAATCCTGCGCAGCGCGTCCACAGTTATCCGCATCAGTTGTCAGGCGGGCAGCAGCAGCGCGTCATGATTGCCATGGCCATTGCCTGCAATCCCAAGCTGCTGATCGCCGATGAGCCGACCACGGCGCTCGACGTCACGGTGCAAAAACAGATTCTCGATCTGCTGGCGCGTCTGCAGGAGACGCATCACATGAGCGTTTTGTTCATCACGCACGATCTGGCGGTGGTCGGTGACATCGCTGATCACGTGGTGGTGATGCAGCAAGGCGAGATCAAGGAGCAGGGCACGGTCGATCAGGTGTTTCATGCACCCAAGGACATCTACACCCAGGCGCTGCTGTCGTGCCGTCCGCGCCTTGATGTACGACCGCGTCGCCTGCCGGTGGTGGCGGATTTCATCCAGGGCAAGGTGCTCGACGCGAGCGCGAGCCAGCGCGTGCCGCGACTGGACGGTGAAACGGTGCTTGAAGTGCGGCATCTGTCGAAGCGTTTTGAGATCAAGGGCGGCCTGTTTCAGCGCAACTACTTCGATGCCGTCAAGGATGTGTCCTTCAAACTGAAGAAGGGGCGCACACTTGGGCTGGTGGGCGAGTCGGGCTCGGGCAAGACCACCGTCGGCCTGACCCTGATGCGCCTGCATCAGGCCTCGGGCGGTGAAGTGATGATGAACACCGACCACGGTCAGAGAAATCTGCTGACGCTGAGCGATGCCGACATGATGGGCCTCAGGCGCCGCATCCAGATCGTGTTCCAGAATCCTTACGCCTCGCTCAATCCGCGCTTTACCGTGGCGCAGATCCTGACCGAGCCGATGCGCATTCATCGCATCGGCAGCGGCGAGTCAGACCGCCTCAACCTCGCGGCTGCGCTGCTCGAGCGGGTTGGTCTGACGCGTGCGGCACTCTGGAAATACCCGCATGAATTCTCGGGAGGTCAGCGCCAGCGCATTGCAATCGCACGTTGCCTGACCATGCGGCCCGAAATCCTGATCTGCGACGAGTCGGTGTCCGCGCTCGATGTTTCAGTGCAGGCCCAGGTGCTCAATCTGCTGCTCGATCTGCAGGACGAATTCGGTATGGCGTATCTGTTCATTTCGCACGATCTGGCCGTGGTGCGCTACATCAGTGATGAAGTCATCGTGATGAATGCCGGCGGCATTGTCGAGATGGCAGATGCCGACACCATCTATTCGGCGCCACAGAACCAGTACACCAAGCGGCTGCTCGATTCGATCCCGCGCGGATTGCAGGGGATTGCGGTACCCGCAGTGGCCGGCTAGCGGGGCATCTCGGGCGTACTGCCGATGCTGTCGAGACATTCGAGGATCAGGGCGCGTACCTCATCGTGGTACAACAGGCTGACATGGCCGATGCCGTGCAGTTCTCGATTGTCCGCACCTTCCAGGTGGCTGGTGCCATAGGGAAACACGATATCGTCATGGGCACTGTAGATATTCAAGACGCGCTCTCGCGCAAAGCGCTTTGAAGCATTCAGGCTGTCGAGCCAGAAGCTGTCGCGCCGGATCTGGCGGGTGTTGCGCGAACCGCCGAACGCTGCGGCAAGCGTGCCGTGATGGGGCGCTCCGATGCAGATCAGCCGTTGCACGCGCGCATCCTGGGTTTGTTCGAGGTAACAGCGTGCCGCAATCGCGCCCATGCTATGCCCGACCAGCACCACCCGGGTCACGAATGCCTGCGCGAGCAGCGCCGTGATGGCAGCGCCGATTTGCGGCGCATATTCCTCGATCGCGCCAAAGGCAGGTTCCAGCGTCACCGCTTCGACCGCATAGCCGTGCGCTGCGATCACTTTCATGGTCGGCAGCCACACGCCCCGGTTGCAGAAGTAGCCATGCAGGAACAGCACCGCGGTCGACTGTGCGCTGCCCGATAGAGCCGGCGCCGCGCGGCGCGCCAGAAACGGGTTGGCCCACATCAGCCCGCGCAGCGCTGCGTCGAGTTCGCGATCGTAAGTCTTGAGGGCCGCCAGCAAGCCGATCTGCGCGCTGGCGCTCAGCTCTTGGCTGGCGATTTTTCTCGCCAGAAAAAAGCCGGCAATCAGGGTCGGCTGGATCGCGAGGACCAGCAGGGCGGCAACGATGAGCCCACAGATGTGCAGCCGTGAGGGCCACAGCAGCGGGTCGATCAGGATGCCGATCGCGATAATGGCGACGCCGCCGGCTAGCAGAATCGCACGGTAGATCCATGCCATCTCGAGGCCCGGCGTGGCCGTGCGGTGCAACTCGATTTGTCGTTCGGGTGCGCCGTTCACGCCGAGCGTGCGCTGGGGCCGCTCAGCGCATCTGGGCGGACCACGCTGACGAGGCGGGTGCCGATTGCGTAGTCGTACAGGAACTGCTGCTCTGGCAGGATCAGCATGATGCAAGGAGGCAGCACCAGGGCGGCTGCGAGAACCAGCATGTCGGCGGCGGGACCAAGGCCGAGCGCGTACGCGGCACCGGTCGCCAGCAGCAGAAACACCCAGCATGCAAGATAGCGCACGATGGCAACGCCGAGCGGCACTTCGGGGCGGTCATGGAACACCAGGCGGATGCGCCAGGTCTTCATGGCGAGCGTCTGGCCACCATGGGTCCAGAAGTACACGAAGTAGATGCCATAGACGATAAACAGCCAGACCTCGCGCGCGTGACGAAACATCAGCGCCTGACGACTTTGTGTCAGCGTATCGAACAGATACCCGGCGATGAAACTGACGCCAAACAGCAGCACGCCTTCATAGAGCATGGCGCCGAAGCGTCGCCCGAGCGGTGCGCTTTGTTCCGACGGCTCGCCCGCTAGCGGCTGATATGGCGCGCTGTTCGGGTCGCTTGCCATAGCGCTCAGGGATGCGCGGCGGTGCCGCCGGGGGCTGTGCCCGTGGGGGCGGGCGGCGGCATGCTGCCTGCGGCCGATGAGACAGCGCCTGCAGTCGAAGTCGACACCGCTGCAGGCGCACTGGCAGCGTTACCCGGCGCTGTGGAGGTGACCACCGCGTTGCTGGCATCAGCCGGCGTGCCGGGCGCAGGCACGGTCGCAACGCTGGTCGCAGGTGTT
>CAZZVZ010000310.1:0-4534 GCA_964657655.1 Gammaproteobacteria bacterium
GCCAATCCCGATTCGGTTTACTGGCGCGGTCTGGTGAATCGTGCGCTTGCCGTGCTGCATCGCGATGCGCCCTCCGACTTCGATCGCTTCCGACTGGTGTTTACCGTGCACGGCGTGGCCATGACCGAGTTCGTGGTGTTTCGCGACTACTGGGTCGAAGAGCAGACCAGCTACCAGGCACCGCAGGACAAGCGCCAGTCGCTGGTGGTGATGGCGCCGCATTCGCCCGACGATGTGACGCCGCTCTTCAAGAGCGAGCCTTCGCGCTTTTCTGGCGGCGTTGGCCTGTCCTACGCGCAGACCGTGGGAGGCCCCGACAACCTGCTGCTGTGGCAGATTGGCGCCGAGGCGAGCGGCGAATTCCACATCACCGAACATGTCTGGGGATACGGCGCGCTCAACTACCGACTGCTCGATAACTACAATAACTTTACCTACGATGCGCCCAGCAACCTGCCGCGCGTTCGCACCGACATTCGCGAGTACCTCGAGGCATCGCGCCTGACCATGCCGAACCTGCAGCTGACGGCACTCGACCGCTTCGGTCCGGACCAGTTCTACACCATGTACGCCGGCTACCTCGAGCCGATGTTCGCGGGCGTGGGTGGCGAGTATCTGTACCGTCCAGACGGCAGTTCGCTGGCCTTTGGCCTTGATGCCAACGAGGTCAGGCAACGCGGTTTCAAGGAGGACTTCTCGCTGCTGCCGTATCACGCCTTTACCGGCTTTGCGACTGCGTACTGGCAAACAGGCTGGCACCAGGTGCTGGCGTCACTCGCAGTTGGCCAGTATCTCGCCAAGGACAAGGGCGCAACGCTCAACGTGTCGCGTCAGTTCAACAATGGTGTGGTGGTGGGCGCCTACGTGACCAAGACCAACGTTTCAGCGGCCACGTTCGGTGAAGGCAGTTTCGACAAGGGCATCTATCTCGCCATTCCTTTCGACGCACTGCTGGGTCGCTCGACAGGCTACATGGCACCGCTGCGCTACGTGCCGGTGCTGCGCGATGGCGGCCAGATGCTCGACCGGGCCTTCCCGCTCTACGACCTCACCAACCTGCGCAATCCGCGTACGCTCGACATCGGGCCCCCTCGTGCGGATGGCAGTTCGAACGACGGCCCGTGACACGGCGCCCTGACACTGCTCAGGATTCGCCGGGCGCTTCCGATGCGGGCCTGCTCGCTGCAGGCGCGCTCGCGCTGAGCACAGCCGCGCTGCCCGGGTTGGGCACTTCCAGATACTCGATGCGCGCCACCTGACGCGGACCAAAGCGACGGCTGCCGAGCGTGTAGGTCCACTCGTGTGTCAGCAGGGCACCGTAAAAAAAGATCTGCGCGGAGTAGTAGACCCAAAGGATCAGCGCGACGAATGATCCGGCGGCGCCGTAGGCACTGCTCACGCCGCCGTGCCCCAGGTAGAAGCCGATGCCTCCTTTGCCGATGGTGAACAGGACCGCCGTGAACAGCGCCCCTGGCAGCACGTCGCGCCAGGCAATCGGCGTATTGGGCAGCAGCTTGTAGATCGAGGCGAACAGGGCCACGATGATGACAAAGGCAATCGAGGCAGACAGCAGCGCGACGGATTCCGCCAGCACCTGGTGCTGCCAGTAGCCGGCCGAAAAAGATTGCAGGGCTGCCACCAGCGCGCTGATGACCAGCGAAAACAGCAGCAGCAAGGCCAGCACCAGCAACAAGCCGAGCGACACGAAGCGCTCGCGCGCCATGATCCAAAAGCTGTTGCCGTGCGACGGCGGCAGTTGCCACAGATCGTCGAGACTGCTTTTCAGTTCTGCGAATGCGGTGGTGGCGCTGACCAGCACAATCACGAATGAAACCACCGCAGCAATCACGTTGGTCGACTGCTTTTGCGTCGCATTCAAGAGCGTGACGACCGCGGCTGCACCTTGATCGCCCACCAGCACGCGCACCTGCTCGACCAGCTGCGTACGCACCGTCGATGCGCTGAAGAACATGCCGGCCACGGCGGTCACGAGAAGCAGGATCGGCGCGAGGGAGAACAGGGTATAAAGCGCCAGAGCCGCGCCCTTGCTGGACGCGTTGCGCGCGGACCATTCGATCGCCGCGCGCACCGCAAGGTTCTTGAGCGCGGTAAGACTGATGGGAGCAGGCTCACTGCGCTTTGATACTTCAGCCAACGGCGGCTCCTTAAGGCTTGGGTGGCGGAACCACAGGTTTGGCGGGCGCCGGCTTGGGCAGCTTGCTGAGCGTCGGGCCCGGCGTCTTGGCAAGACTGGTCTGGCTCAAGAGCGCCTGACAGTCCTGATCCTTGCCGGGACCGGTTTCCAGCAAGGGCAATAGTGCCGCAAGAGGATTGAGAATACCAAGTGCGATGGTGGCGACACCGCGCTCGACCAGCGCTGTCTTGTCGATGCCGAAATCCGGCTTGGCGAACGGCCCGTAGATGCGAATCGGGGAGCGCAGCGACAAAATATCAGGGTGCTTCGGTTCGGGCTTTAACGTCAAGTCGAAATACTCGTCGGCGAGATTGATGCTTCCCGACCCATCGATCTCAGTCTGTTCGGTATCGATCAGGAAGGTACGCGTCTGGCCAATGCCGTTGGTGATGCCGATATCGAGTGCACCGCATCGAACCGGGATGTCCTGATCGCCAGTGGCCAACAGCCGGATCACCTTGCCGCCGTTCAATCCGACGGCCGCATCTGCAAGGTTGGAGATCTGGCCACCTTGCACCACCATGCGCAGGTCACCATTTGATTTGCCGAGCGCATCGGCAATCGAGTCGCCCCGCCCGGTGAATTTCATGCTGCCAGCGAGTCGTCCCTCGCTGGGCGAGATGCGCGGACTCTTGGGCAACAGCTTCTCGAGGCTAAGACCTCTGGCCTCGATATCGGCCTTGGTCACAATCGGCTGCTGCTGAGCGTTGAGCTCGATATTGCCGATGATGTGGCCACCTGCCATGCCGAAGTCGACCGGTGCCAGCTTCATGACACCATCTTCGAGGTCAAGGTTGAAGCTCAGGCTGTCGACCGGCACCGCGACGTGCGCTTCCAGTTTCTTGGCGTCGAGGGTCACCTTGGCATCGATCACGCGCATCTTCTCAGGATCGAACTTGCCGCTTGGAAGAATGCGGTCGTTGTTGACGCCGTCTGTCTTGGCCGAGTTGGACTGGTGCGCCGTCTCCTTGGCTGCCGCCTGTCCCTGCAGCGCCTTGCCGGTGTCGGGCTTGCCGGTCCCTGATTTGGTCTGGACGCCGATGAGCGGCCCCAGGTCGGCGAGATTGAGAAGATTGCTGTGCAGGCTGACCTGCAGCAGGGGACGTGGTTTTTTCGAGGTATAGCTCGCATCACCCGTGAGGTCGGTCGAGCCGATCTTGCCGTGGAAGGAACCGTAGCGGTAGGTGTCGGCCCGAAAATCCAGTTTGCCCTCGACTTCATAGGGCGGCGATGCCGGCAGCGGCAGCAACAAATAGGGATACAGATTGGCGAGCGTCGGGCCCTTGATGCGGACATCCGCATCGACTGCCTTCAACTGCGCCAGATCGGAGATGCTGCCGTTGATGTCGACGGTGGTCGGACCACCCTCGACATGCGCCAGCAGCGGAAAGGTCTGGTCGGTCTGCTCGAACGTGATCAGATTGGCGGTCAGGGCCTCGCCGCCAAACGGCGCGCTCTTGTAGCTGCCCTTGACGTCGATGCGCGTCTTAAAGCGTGCGTCCTCGGTCTTGATGGTGCCAGGTGTCGCGATATCGTTGGCAGTGGCCGAGACGTCGAACTGTTCTTCAGGATCGCGGTAGCGCAGCGTGAATCGTTCCGGATGGAACGAGCCGATCTCAAGACGGCTCGGTCGTGTGTCGTTGGGATCTGAAAAGATCCAGTTCTTCTTGCCGTCAGCGGTGCGCTCAAGGATCGCGTGACCGTCGGACACGTCGATCTCGGGGACCAGTTCCTTGCCGTGCAGCAGTTCGTGGATCGAGAGCGTGAACCTGAGCTGCTTGATTTCAGCCATGGGCTGGACATCGGACCAGGGCGAGTTGGCGATGTAGACATCCTTCATGGTCACGACTGGGGTCCAGCCGAGGTGCACATTGAGGTCAGAAATGCGGAACTCGCGCTGCGTCTTCTTGGTGACGTAACGCTCGAGTGGCGTCCTGAGCCAGTTCCAGTCAAACAGCGCGAGAAACACCACCAGCAGCAAAACAAGCACGCCTAGCGTGATCAGAACCGGATGCCGCCCTGCTGCCGAGCGACGCGACGCAGCCGGAACCGGCGCCTCGGTGTGCCTGGGCAACGGTGCCTCTGCGGGTGGTAGATCTGACGAATCTGACATGGCGAGCGGGATACGCGCATGCTCGCCTGGAGCAGCGCCTTGCTTGTGATTGTCTGCTGATGCCCGCAATCGGCATGCCACGCCGTCGGCCCAACACGTCAGCGCCACGCGGCGAGTGGGCAAGCTCAGTCCGGCGGAGACTCGCCGTAACCGCCACCGCCTGGCGTCTCGATCATGAACACATCGCCCGGGTGCATCCTCGCGCTGCCCACATGCGGCACCGTCTC
>CAZZVZ010000311.1:0-4531 GCA_964657655.1 Gammaproteobacteria bacterium
ACACGCGCCCGTCCGGACTGATACGGATATCCTGCGGCATGCCACGCCGGGTGCTGCAGATCTGGCCGTTGGGCAGCACTTCGCTCTTGCCCTTGATGGCGACCGCAAGCGGCTTCTTCAGCTGCAGGTAACCGAGCACGGCGCGATGCTCGAGATCGATCTTGACCAGGCCGCCCGAGAATTCGCAGGTGAACACCGCGTAGCGCCCATCAATCGCGAAGTCTGCGTGGTTGATGCCGCCGCAATCGGGGGTCTCGATCGAGAACTGCATGGCCATGGTCTTGGGGTCGCGAAAATCAAGGCGCTTGTGTTCTTCAGCGACCACGATGGCAGATGAGCCGTCCGGCATGAAGTACATGTTGTACGGGTCGTCGACCGGAATGGCCGTGCCCGGCTTGCCGGTCTTCGGATCGATCGGCGTCAGACTGCCGTCGCTGCGACCTTCGGCATTGTTGGCCACCCACAAGGTGCCGAGATCCCATGCGGGCACCACATGCTGCGGATTGATACCGACCTTGAAGCGATCCACGACTTTGAGGGTCTGCGGATCAATCACATAGACATCGTTTGATTCGCGATTTGGCACATAGACGCGTTCCAGCGCACCGTTGGTGGCAGGACTCATGTGGTTCGGTCCGATCTCGCTGTACAGGTCCTGCGCATCGACGACCGGCGCCATGCCTGGCACCACCTCGACGCCAGAAGCAGGCGGGACGCCCGCCGCGCTAGCCGGCAGCGCCGCTCCCTGGGCCTGCCGCATGCCTGCCGCCCAAAGCGGCTGCTCGGCGCACACCAGCGCCAGCCAGGCTGCTGCAAACAGCATCGCAATCTTCAATTTTGCTTTCACAAATACTCCAGAATCATGGTGCGCCCGCATGCAGTGCGCGAATCGCCTTGACCGAATCGGACACGATCAAATCGACGCCTTTTTGCCCCAGCGCCGCGCTGGCGCGCGAAGGATCGCCGTGCAATCCCACCGCAACACCGCCATGGCCGTCCTCGCTCAGGTGATCTGCGCGCACCAGTTGGGGCGCCAGCGCAAGTGTCAGCGCGGTGTCCGCCAGACCCGCGTGGGTGCCGATTTCTGCATCGCTGTAGCCGGCCTGCTTCAAGATCGCATTAAAGCCGTTCGACGATGCCTGGTAGTAGGCATCGAGCGCGACCGCCTGCTGGCCGGTTTTCCGAAAGCGTGCGTTGAGTTCGCTGGCGGCGCGATGCATCTCATGCTGGTAGCCCCCGTGATCGCCAAGGAATACCACGGTCCTGACGCCATGCAGGTAGAGGCTTTCGGCGGTACCCTAGAGCACGCCGATGAACGCTTCCGGGCTGACCGAGAGTGTTCCCGCAAAATGCAGATGGCCGCTGTCGCGCATCGGATCGCCCTCCGGGACATAGGCCAGTACCGGTGCCACCACGGCATTGCCGAGCTGGCGGGCAATTTTTTCAGCCAGCAGCCTGGCGCGCACGTTGTGCTTGCCAAGCGCCATGTCGGGACCATTCTGTTCGGTCCCGCCGATCGGCACCAGCACCGTGGTGCTGCCCGCACCGATGCGATCGGACAGTTCGCGCCAGGTCATGTCTTCCAGAAACACGCTCTCGCCAGAGACGTTCGCCGCCTGCGCGGGATGGCTCAGAGCGGCTAGCACACAACAGGCTGACAGCACAGCACGGCAAAGCCGGCTGTGACACGGCGCAAAACAAGAAATCGGCATAGCGATATTCTAGAGGAAGCGCGTTCTCCCTCCTAACCGGAAGTGCCAACTGCATGCTGCAATCTCTTCACTCTTGCCGTTCGGATGTCTTTTGTCAGCATGCCGCCACGCGCGCGCGCCCGCAGGGCGGGGTTTAGGGCATGGCGCGCGTGTTGAGCGCCGGGGTGCTGGTGCGTCCCGCGGAGGGTCAATTGCTGGTGGGCCACAGCTCGGGGACCAGCCACTGGGACATTCCCAAGGGCATGGTCGAGGAGACCGAAGCACCACTTGCCGCGGCGATTCGCGAACTTGCAGAAGAAACCGGTCTGTCGCTGGATTCCAGCAGCTGGCATGACGTGGGGCGCTGTTCCTACAACAAGGCCAAGGATCTGTGGCTGTTTCGCACCCCCGTGCTCGGCAGCATCGATCTGGCAGCGCTCAGCTGCACCAGCATGTTCGTCGACCGGTTCGGCAGAACCAGGCCGGAATTCGACCGTTTCGCGATCGCCGACCGAGATGATCTCGAACGCATGTGTGCACCTTCCATGACGAGGCTGCTGCTGTCGCTTGCATGGTAACGCGGGCGTCTGGCTATACTTCCTGCCACTTTCTTTGCTTTGTCACCTTGATCCCGAGCCCGCCTTGAGCGCACAGCGACCCGAATCCGCGCTGGTCCTTTTTTCTGGTGGCCAGGACTCGACCACCTGCCTCGCATATGCGCTGCAGCGCTACGCACACGTCGAGACCGTTGGTTTTGACTATCGCCAGCGCCACCGCATCGAACTGGAACAACGCCTGGTGGTGCTCGAGCGCCTGCGCCTTGAGTTCCCTCTCTGGTCGCCGCGCCTGTTCGATGATCACATGATCGATGCCGGGGTGCTGGCCACGCTCGGCACGTCGGCGCTGACCGAACAGCGCGCCATCGAAATAGCAGAGAACGGCCTGCCCAATACCTTTGTGCCAGGCCGCAATCTGCTGTTCCTGATTCTCGCGGCTGCCCTTGCTGACCGGCGCGGCCTGAAGGTCATCATCGGCGGCATGTGCCAGACCGATTTCTCGGGCTATCCGGATTGCCGCGACGACGCCATCAAGGCCATGCAGGTCGCTCTCAATATCGGCATGGCACAGCAGTTCGCATTCGAGACGCCACTGATGTGGATCGACAAGGCCGGCACCTGGGCACTGGCCGAGCAGCTCGGCGGCCAGACCCTCATCGAGATCATCGTCGAGGACACGCATACCTGTTATCTGGGCGAGCGCGGTGCCCCGCACGCCTGGGGGCATGGCTGCGGCGTCTGTCCGGCCTGTGCCCTGCGCGCAGCGGGCCATGCCCGCTGGCGCGCTTCGACGGCAGCTGACGTTTAGGCTAGCTTGCCGCCAGCGCCGCGTCGACGATGTTCTGCGCTTCCTTGAAGAGGGCAGGCAGCCGTCCTTCGCCTTGTGCACTTTCAGCGTAGATCTTGTAGATGTTCTCGGTGCCTGACGGACGCACTGCGAACCAGTGGTCGCGCGCAATCACTTTCAGACCACCGATCGGCGCGTTGTTGCCAGGAGCGCGATCGAGCACCGCTGTAATCGGCGAGCCGAGCAGTTCGCGTGTTTTCACCGCATCAGGCGTGAGCTTGGCAATGCGAGCCTTCTGGTCCGGTGTCGCGTGTGCATCCGAGCGCGAGAATGCCAGGGCTCCAAAGCGCTGCTCCAGAGCGGCATACAGCTGCGCCGGATCCTGGCCATTACGGGCCGTCATTTCGGCGCACGCAAGACATGCAATCAGGCCGTCCTTGTCGGTGGTCCACACGCTTGCGTCGCGCTGCAAAAAGGTGGCGCCGGCACTCTCTTCACCGGCGGTGGCAATGGTGCCATGCGCCAGGCCATCGACGAACCACTTGAAGCCAACCGGCACTTCGAGAATCTTGCGACCGAGCGACCTGGCCACTTCGTCGATCATCCTGCTGCTCACCACGGTCTTGCCAAGCGCTGCTTGCACCGGCCATGCTGCGCGCTCGCTAAAGAGTTGGTGCGCCAGCACCGACAGCACATGGTTGGGCGGCATCAGACCCGAACTCCTGGTGACAATGCCGTGCCGGTCGGAATCGGTGTCGCAGCCAAAAGCGAGATCGAAGCGCTCGCGCAGCGCCACCAGACCGGTCATGGCATAGCTCGAGGAAGGGTCCATGCGGATGCGCCCATCCCAGTCGGCCGCCATGAAACGAAAGGTCGGATCGACTGCACCATTGGTCACCGTCAGGTCGAGGTGGTAGAGCTCGGCGATGCGTGGCCAGTAGGCCACGCTGGCGCCCCCCAAAGGGTCGACGCCCAGCTTCAGATTGGCGTTTCTGATCACCTCGAAATCGATCACGGCATCGAGCGCTGCCACATAGTGGCCGAGGAAGTCGTGCTGATGCGTGGTCGAGGCGGCTCGCGCACGCTCGAGCGGCCAGCGCTTGAGCCCTTGCATGTTCTCCTGGAGCAGCTGATTGGCGCGTTTCTCGATGACCGAAGTGATGTTGCCGTCAGCCGGGCCGCCATGCGGTGGGTTGTACTTGAAGCCGCCGTCTTCCGGAGGATTATGCGACGGCGTCACGACGATGCCGTCAGCCAGGCCGCTGCTGCGCTTCCTGTTGTAGGCAATGATGGCCTGCGAGATCGCAGGCGTCGGCGTGAAGCCATCTTCCTTGGCCAGCATCAGGGTCACGCCGTGGGCCGCCAGCACTTCAATCGCGCTTTGCGCGGCGGGTTTGGACAGCGCATGGGTATCGATCCCAAGAAACAAGGGCCCGCTGATGTTCTGCGCTGCGCGGTACTCGGCGATAGCCTGACTGATCGCCAGCACATGATTC
>CAZZVZ010000312.1:0-4524 GCA_964657655.1 Gammaproteobacteria bacterium
CCGAGCGCGCCCAGCGGCTCGGCCTGACCAGGGCGGCAACCGTCTCGACCATTCACAACCTGGCCTTCCAGGGCAATTTCTCGCTCGACTTTTGCGATGCACTCGGCATCGAGCCCTCGCATCGCGGTTCCGACGGGGTCGAGTTCTGGAACCAGCTGAGCTTTCTCAAGGCCGGCCTGGCGTTCGCCGATCGCATCACAACCGTCAGCCACACCTACGCCGAAGAAATCCTGACACCGCGTTTTGGCTGTGGTCTGGAAGGCATCCTCAACGCGCGCCGTGAACTCCTCTCGAGCGTCGCCAATGGCATCGATACAGATGTCTGGGATCCGGCCCGCGACAAGCTCATCCCGGCCAACTACACACCGTCGGACCTGAAGGGCAAGATCACCTGCAAGAAGGGCCTGCAACAGCTGTTCGGTCTGGCGCCCGACCCGTTCGCGCCGGTGATCGCGCAAGGCAGCCGGCTGACCGGCCAGAAGATGGCCGATACCGCCATCGATGCCGTCGAATCACTGCTGACCCAGTATCCGCGCATGCAGTTCGCGGCACTTGGAACCGGTGAGCACGGACTGGAACAACGGTACCGTGACTTCGCAGCGCGCCACCCGGGTCGGGTCGGCATTGTGATCGGCTACGACGAGCGCAGTGCCCATACCTTGCATGCCGGTGCAGACATGCTGCTGCATGGCAGCCGGTTCGAGCCATTCGGGCTGACGCCTGTGTACTCGATGCGCTACGGCACGGTGCCGATCGCCTCGCGCGTCGGCGGCCTGGTCGACACCATCTGCGATCACGGCCCGAGCGAGGAGCCGGTCACGGGTGCCACCGGATTCCTGTTCGACGGCGATTCGCCCCACGACATGGCGCAGGCCATCTCCCGTGCACTCGACGCTTTCGAGAAGCCACGCACCTGGCGCGAAATGCAGCGCGACGGCATGCGCGGCGAATATGGCTGGAAGGCCTCCGCCGGGCAGTACATCGATCTCTACCAGACGGCGACCAAGGGTCGTGGACGAGGCGCATTCCGCTTGCCGCCCGCGCATGATTCCACGACCGACAAGGCTGCCGCTACGGCCAAGAAGCGCGCCTGAGGGCGTCGGTCCAATGTCATGGCGAGAAACTCCCTGGCGCCCGGCGCGCCCCGCATCCTTTTTGTCGAGGCATCAGATCTGGCCGACGCGCCCGCGCGTGAACGCGTGGCAGCCACGGCCAGCACGCTCGGCTTTTCCGCACTTCTTTTAGGCGCTCCCTTCCCGCAAAAGCTCGCGACCAAAGAGCACGACCTGGGGTTGCTGGGTGACATCGACTGCCTGGCTGAGCCCAAGGGCAACAGCGGCTCGGAAAAAGATCTGGCAGCGTTTGCCAAGAGCCTCGCCAGGGGCGGCGTGAAACTTCTCGTCGATATCGCGCTCGAGCGTGCGGTGGAAAAAGGCGGGCTGGTGGCAGCGCTCAGGCCGTGGCAGCCAGGCCGCGACCAGCCCCTCAATCCACGCGCCCCGGACTTTGGCAGGCCAGGTGTGGTGCTGCCATGGCACGAACACGACACCAGCCAGCGCCTGATCGAAGTGCTGACGGCTGTCATGGCGCGTGTGGCCAAGGCCGGCGTGGCCGGCTTTCGCCTGATCGGACTGCACGCACTGGCGCCAGCTGAGATCAGGCTGCTGGTCGAAAAACTGCGTTCGGTGCTGCCCAACACCATCATCCTGGCCGAGACAGAAGGACTGGCATCTGGCCATGTCGAACAGCTGAGCGGGATTGCGGTTGATGGGGTGTTCGGCTCGCTTCCCTGGTGGGACCTGCGTTCGTCCTGGTTTCTCGAAGAACAGGCACGCCTGGCCAGAGTCGCACCGGTGCTGATGCCGCTGTCCGCCCGGCATGTGACATTGCACGCGCAGCGGCTTGACGATCTGGCCCGACGGGCCAAGGTTGCCGTCGGTCTCGGCGACGGCGTGCTGGTTGCGCTCGCAGATCTGCAACAGGCCGATCCGGCAGAAAGCCAGGCACTGCTGCTGCAGCTTGCCAGCTTCATGCAGGCAGCGCTCTACCAGGCGCCGGCGCGCCTGCGGCTCGTGTCTGCACCGGATCGCGTGATGAGTGTCATCGAACGCTCATCGGCTGATGACGTCATGCTGATCGCGGTCAACAGCAGCGATGCACCGCAAAGGCTTGCCACTCAGAAAGTAAGCGCCGCGCTTTCGCCGCCGCCCGCGCGCCTCGTGCCGCTGGCGCTGGCCGGCGAAGGCGCGTCTCCCGCTGCCGAAGTCGGCGGTCAACTGGTTGTAAACGCTCGCGAAGTGAGTTTCTTGAAACCTGTCGCCCTGGCCCCCATTACCGCACCCCAACAGAATCGCCAGGCCGCGCGCCGCGCGCTCGAGATAGCCATTGCAGCGCCGCGGGTGGTGATCGAAGCCGTCGAGCCGGTGGTCGACAACGGACGCTTTTCGGTGCGCGCCAGCGCGGGCGCGGAGCTGACGGTTGAGGCCGACGTGTTCTGCGATGGCCACGACATGCTGGCGGTGTTCGTGCAGTGGCGCGCGCTCGACGATGTCAGCTGGCGTGAGGTGCCCATGCAGCTGCTGGTCAACGATCGCTATGCCGGCGCCATCACGCTCGAGCGCCAGGGCCGCTATCAGTTCCAGGTGGTGGCCTTCGTCGATCGTTTCGGCAGCTGGCTGAAAGATACCGGCAAGAAGCGCGCAGCAGCGCTCGATCTGACGCTCGAAGTCATGGAGGGCTGTCTGCTGGTCGAGGCTTTCGCCTCGAAGAGCGACAACAAGGCCCTGCAAAAACTCAATGCGGAACTAAAGAAGACGCGTCGCAATGCGGCGCAGGCCTTCGAGATGCGTCTCGAGGCGCTGTTCAATCCTGCCACACGCGTGCTGATGCAAGACGCCGATCCGCGCCATCATCTGTCGCAGTCAGGCACCTTTGGAGTTCATGCCGAGCGGCTGGCTGCGCATTTCTCGAGCTGGTACGAACTGTTCCCGCGTTCGATGTCGTCCACGCCAGGCCAGCACGGCACGCTGTCGGATGTGATCGACCACCTGCCGCGCGTGGCCGCGATGGGATTTGATGTGCTGTACTTTCCGCCGCTGCACCCGATCGGACGTGCCCATCGCAAGGGCCGCAACAACTCGCTGACGGCAGCCGACGACGACCCTGGCAGCCCATACGCCATCGGCAGCCCGGCCGGTGGTCACGACGCGCTGCACCCCGAACTCGGCACCCTGGAAGATTTCCTGGCCCTGGTCGATGCCGCCCGGCGGCACGGTCTGGAACTGGCGCTCGACTTCGCGATCCAGTGTTCGCCCGACCATCCATGGCTCAAGGACCATCCGCAGTGGTTCAACTTCAGACCTGACGGGTCGCTGCGCTACGCGGAAAATCCGCCCAAGAAGTACGAAGACATCGTCAACGTCGACTTCTACAGCGATCGAGCCGACAGTCGTGAACGCGCGCCTGCGGCCGCTCTGTGGACCGCGCTGCGCGATGTGGTGCTGTTCTGGGTCGAGCGTGGCGTACGCATCTTTCGGGTCGATAACCCGCATACCAAGCCGCTGCCCTTCTGGGAATGGATGATTGGCGATGTCACTGGCCGCTATCCTGATGTGCTGTTCCTGGCCGAAGCGTTTACGGCGCCCAAGATGATGGCGCGCCTGGCCAAGGTCGGCTTCACCCAGTCGTACACCTACTTTACCTGGCGCAACACCAAATACGAACTCGCCACCTATCTGAAAGAGCTCGGCCAGGCGCCCCTGGCGCACGTCTACCGGCCGCACTTCTTCGTCAATACGCCCGACATCAATCCGGTGTTCCTGCAATGGAGTGGCCGGCCCGGCTTCTTGATTCGCGCGGCGCTGGCGGCACTGCTGTCGGGACTGTGGGGTGTGTACAGCGGTTTTGAGCTGTTAGAGGGCGAGGCCGTGCCCGGCAAGGAGGAATATATGGACTCCGAGAAGTATCAGCTGCGCCAGCGTGACTTCAGCCAGCCCGGCAACATCATCGAAGAGATCACCCAGCTCAACCACATCCGGCGCACCAATCCGGCGCTCATGAGTCACATGGGTGTCACCTTCTATCTGGCCGATAACGAGCAGATTTTGTATTTTGGGCGGGCCACGCCGGATCGCGACAATACCCTCCTGGTGGCCATCAATCTCGACCCGCGCAACGCGCAGGAGGCCGAGATCGAGATTCCGCTGTGGGAGTTCGGGCTTGCCGACGACGGCAGCGTGGTGGTCGACGACCTGATCGAGGGTCACCACTTTAGCTGGCACGGAAAACGCCAAAGGATCAGGATCGACCCGTTTCATCGGCCCTACTACGTCTGGCGCGTGGCTCTACCGCGCGCATAAAAAATACAAATGCCGCGCCTTCCTACCCACTCGACGACCCCGCTCAACGACGATCCGCAGTGGTACAAGGATGCGGTCATCTACCAGATTCACATCAAGTCGTTCTTCGACGCCAACAACGACGGCATCGGCGATTTCGCCGGATTGCTTGAAAAACTCGACTACA
>CAZZVZ010000313.1:0-4523 GCA_964657655.1 Gammaproteobacteria bacterium
GCTGCTGAGGATGAGGGCGTTGGGCGTCTGAGGCGAACTCGACCTGCTCGAACGAGGCCACCGCGCCGCCGTGGCTTCCTTTCGGCCCTGGCGACTTCGGCCTGATGTGCGCGCCGCCGTCGGACCGGCGCATTTTGATCCGATAGACTGCGCATCTGACTTCCATCGCTGAGCGGCTCAGCGATTGCACCCATGACGCAAAGGCAACCCCTGAAAGCACACATCCGGGTCTATCTGATGGCGCTCGTCGTCTTCGTGGTCGGATCGCTCAGCGGCAGCCTGATCTATCTGTTCAATACCGGCGACGGCGATCGTGAAAACCAGATAATCGGCAATGCCAAGGCATACAACGACCAGCTCGAGCGCATCGGGGGCAAATCGGCTGTGTTCGCCGACGAATTCAACCGCTGGCTGAGTGGTCTATGGCATGGAGAACGCCTTGGCATCACCCTGGTGGTGCTGGCCACGATCTGCACCTTGATCCTGCTGTGGGTGGCGCGGCAAATGGAGCGTGACGACCTGTACCGCATCAGCCAGAGCACCAGACCTCCGCAGTAGTCCTTGTCTCTCTCGAGCCATAAGGAGCATTTGGTGAACCACTTCGCATGTGTCACGCCGATCCTCAACGTCAACGACTGCCCCGCTTCGATCGGCTACTACGTCAGCGCACTCGGCTTCTCGAAGAAATGGGATTGGGGGAGCCCGCCGGTGTTTGCCTGCGTGACACGCGACAACGTCGACATCTTCCTGTGTCAGGGAGTACAAGGCCAGCGAGGCATGTGGATGTCGATTTTCGTCGAGGACGTGGACGCCCTGTATGAAGAGTACCGCGACGGGCAGGCCATCATCCGGCTGCCGCCGACCAACCTTCCCTGGGGTTCGCGGGAGATGAACGTAGAAGATCGCGACGGTCATCGCATCCGCTTTGCGAGCGATGCCACCGGGCCCGCCGACGACGCGGGAATGCAAGCCTTCTCTCAGATGGAGCAATCCTGACACGCCGACCGCAGGCATTCACCGGGGAGGGAAAATCGCTCGCTCGCCTGCTAGACTTTTCGCATGCCTTCACGCCCGCGCGGCCGCCCTCGCTACGATGATGTCCTGACGCCAGCTGAATGGCGTGTGGCAGAAGCGGTCCGGCATGGCATGTCGAATCCCGAAATCGCGCGGTACCAGGCGGTCAGCGTCGACGCCGTGAAGTTTCACGTCTCGAACCTGTTGATGAAACTCGGCTTCTCGAGCCGCGCACAATTGCGGCACTGGGACGGCGTGCAACGAAGCAGCAACCTCGCCAGAAAGGATGTCAGCGTGAGTCAGCAACTGGTCCTCGGCCCGATCTGCCAGATTTCCAGAACCGTGGCGGACATCCAAGCCGCGACCGCCTGGTACAGAGACGTACTGGGCCTCAGACACCTCTACTCGTTCGGCCAGCTAGCCTTCTTCGACTGCGACGGATTGCGGCTGTTTCTGTCGCAGGGCAGCGCCAAGCACGACGATTCGATCATCTATTTCCGAGTCGATGATGTGCGAACGGCGCACCCGTTGCTGGCGGATCGCGGCGTCGAATTCATCTCCGCTCCTCACATGATTCACAAACACCAAGACGGCACGGAGGAATGGCTCGCACCGTTCAAGGACAACGAGGGGCGTCCGCTGGCACTGATGGCCCAGGTCCAGTCATAAGCGAGTCACCGGCGACGCGACGTTCAGCTGGGACGGCGAGCCACCGATGCCCCTGCGCCACTCCGCCATGCCTCAGGCGCAACTGCCAATGCGTGGTAAATTAGAGAGCTAAACAGCCACATTTTTCAGTCGAGAATGGGGCTAGCGGGCGCTCCAGCAGAATCTTGCTGCCTACCCGAACGTGTCGCTTGGCCGATGCGCTACTTGTTGAGCCAGGGAACTGGCGTGACCTCTGGTCGCGACTCTCCTGGCTCCGTTTGAAGAGAACGTCCCGGACCACACGCGAGCCGGGCGAAAACGAAGGAGACAGTCGCATGAGTTCTACCCTGCTGGACCGCCCACAAGCCGCGGTCGTTACCCCTACCGTCAAACTGCTCATCAACGGCGAATTCGTCGAGTCGCGCACCAAGGAATGGCGCGATGTGGTGAATCCGGCGACCCAGGCAGTCCTGGCACGCGTACCCTTTGCGACCCAAGATGAAATCAATGCCGCGGTCGCCGCAGCAAAGACTGCATTTAAGACCTGGAAAAAGACCTCCATCGGCACGCGCGCGCGCATCTTTCTCAAATATCAGCAACTGATTCGCGAGAACATGAAGGAACTGGCCGCGATCCTGACCGCCGAGCAGGGCAAGACCTTGCTCGATGCAGAAGGCGACGTGTTCCGGGGCCTCGAGGTGGTTGAGCACGCTGCTGCAATCGGCAACCTGCAACTGGGCGAACTGGCCAGCAATGTGGCCTCAGGGGTCGACACCTTCAGCGTGCTCGAGCCGCTTGGCGTATGTGCGGGCATCACGCCGTTCAACTTCCCCGCCATGATTCCTCTTTGGATGTTCCCGATGGCCATTGCCACTGGCAACACCTTCGTGCTGAAGCCGTCCGAGCAGGATCCCATGGTCACCATGCGTCTGGTTGAGTTGGCGCTCGAAGCAGGAGTTCCGGCCGGCGTGCTCAACGTCATCCACGGTGGCGAAGCGGCCGTCAACGCGATCTGTGATCATCCAGACATCAAGGCCGTCTCGTTTGTTGGATCGACCAGAGTCGGTACCCACGTGTATGAGCGCGCCACCAGGAATGGCAAGCGCGCCCAGTGCATGATGGGTGCCAAGAATCATGCGGTGGTGATGCCGGATGCGAACCGCGAGCAGACACTCAACGCGCTGGCCGGTTCCGCATTTGGCGCCGCCGGTCAGCGCTGCATGGCCGTATCCGTCGCGGTCATGGTGGGCGAATCGAAAAACTGGATCCCCGATCTGGTCGCCAAGGCGAAGACGCTGAAGGTCAACGTCGGCACTGCCAATGGTGCCGATCTGGGACCCTTGATCTCGCGCAATGCCCACAAGCGGGTGCTCAACCTGATCGACGAGGGCAAGGCAGAAGGTGCCAAGCTCGAGCTCGATGGCAGCAAAGCAGACGTACCTGGCTTTGCCGAGGGAAATTTCGTCGCGCCGACAATTTTCTCGGGCGTCACGCCCGACATGACGATCTACAAGGAAGAGATTTTCGGACCGGTGCTGTGCGTCGCCGAAGCAAAAACGCTCGATGAGGCGATCGCCATGATCAATGCCAATTCCAACGGCAACGGCGTTGCGATCTTCACCCAGTCAGGTGCTGCTGCCCGCCGCTTCCAGGAAGACATCGACGTGGGCCAGATCGGTGTGAATGTGCCGATCCCGGTGCCGGTGCCGCTATTCTCCTTTACTGGATCACGCGGCTCCAAGCTGGGCGACCTGGGTCCCTACGGCA
The DNA here is from genome assembly GCA_964657655.1 of Gammaproteobacteria bacterium. Taxonomy (GTDB): domain Bacteria; phylum Pseudomonadota; class Gammaproteobacteria; order Burkholderiales; family Burkholderiaceae_D; genus CAJCIC01. The sequence goes on from CAZZVZ010000313.1 coordinate 3,430, forward strand.
AGCAGGTGATCCTGTTCTACACGCAGACCAAGACAATCACCCAAAGGTGGTTCGAAGATGGTCAAACCTCTTCTGTGAACACCACGATCTCGCTCAAATAACTCGCTCGTCGTGGATTTTGAACTGACGCCGGAGCAGCGCGCGTTCCGCGATGCGGCGCGCGAATTCGCCGCCAAGGAATTCGCGCCGCACGCAGCGCGCTGGGACGCCGAGAGCATCTTTCCAAAAGAGGCGATTGCGCTTGCCGGCCAGCAGGGCTTTTGCGGCATGTATGCCAGCGCGGAAGCCGGAGGCCTGGCGCTGCCGCGCCTTGACACGGCGATTGTGTTCGAGGAACTTGCCGCAGTCGACCCCTCCACCACCGCCTTCATTTCGATTCACAACATGGCCACCTGGATGCTATCCAGGTGGGGCACTCCTGCCGTCATCAGGCGCTGGGGTGAAGCGTTGACCAGCGGCGTCAAGCTGGCCTCGTACTGTCTGACCGAACCTGGCGCTGGATCAGACGCAGCGTCGTTGTCGACTCGAGCCGAACGGGTCGGCGACGCCTACATCCTCAACGGCGCCAAGGCGTTCATCTCGGGAGCAGGCGGCACCGATGTGCTGGTCGTCATGGCCCGCACCGGCCGCCCCGGCGCCGCAGGCATTTCCGCCTTCGCCGTGGCAGCAGACAGCGCAGGCGTCAGCTACGGCAAGAACGAGGACAAGATGGGATGGAAAAGTCAGCCGACACGCTCCATCACCTTCACCGACGTTGAGGTTCCCGCCGATCATCTGCTGGGCAATGAAGGGGACGGGTTCAAGATCGCCATGCGCGGTCTTGACGGGGGGCGCATCAACATCGCGGCCTGCTCGGTTGGTGCTGCGCAAGGCGCATTGCGCGCGGCGCGCACCTATGTCACGGAGCGCAGGCAGTTCGATCGACCGCTTTCCGATTTCCAGGCGATCCAGTTCAAGCTCGCCGATATGGCGACCGAACTGGTGGCGGCAAGACAGATGGTTTATCTGGCCGCCTCCAAGCTCGATGCAGGTGCCGCCAACGCAACGGTGTTCTGTGCCATGGGCAAGCGCATGGCGACCGATCTCGGATTCAA
>CAZZVZ010000314.1:0-4502 GCA_964657655.1 Gammaproteobacteria bacterium
CTGCGCCCAGCCACGCCGACAAATCGGCCAGCACTCTGGCGCGCCGCTCGTCGCTTTCGTTGTAGATCTCGTGGTAGGCGTCATCATACCAGTGCATGGTGCCCACTCCGGGCGATAGTCTTGCAAACCACAGCCGACTGCCTTCGGGATCGACCAGCCGGTCCTGACCTGCAACCTGCAGCAGCACGGGCACTGCGATGCGAAAGGCATCGCGCAGCACGCTCACGCCCGCGTCCTGCATGAAGCGCACCAGACGGGGCGTGGCAATGTCGTGCACCAGCGCATCACTCTGATAGGCAGCGATCACGGTTGCGTCGTGTGACAGTCCCGTCACATCGAGCTTGTTGGGCGCCTTGAGCGAAGGCGCAAGGACGCTCGCCACGGCGAGCAGCGCGCGCTGCGCGGCGCTCAGGTGAAACGCCAGCGCGGGCGAGGACAGCACCAGACCGCGCAGCGGGCTCAATTGCAGGGTGGCAAAACGAGCCGCAACCAGGCCGCCCATGCTGTGACCGAGCAGGAAGGGCACGCTCTCTTGCTGACGGGAAAAATCATCCACCACCAGCTTGAGATCCGCCACCAGATCCTCGCTATGTGCCAGGGCGCCGCGCGCTCCCTGCGAGCGCCCGTGGCCACGCTGGTCGTGCGCCCTGACGTTAAAGCCGAGCGCGTTGAGCCGCATCGCCAGATGCGCATAGCGCCCGGCGTGCTCGCCCAGCCCATGCACGATGACGATCGCCGCGCGCGGTGCGTCGGCCAGCCATTCGCGATAAACCAGCTGCAATCCATCGGCGCTCAGCAACACACCCGTTCGTCCCAAGCCATCTACCATTTGTGCGCCAGCGGCATGTGCCAGAATTGGTTCGTTTCGTTTTGGAGGTGTTGCATGCAATTCACCATCGCTCGGCCAGCCGGTTCTCTTTGCGTGCTGCGCAGCGCACAGGCGGCGATGATGCTAGTGTGCCTGACTGCCTGCTCACCGCGCTACAACTGGCGCGTGATGCAAGGAAACGATGCTTTTAGCGTGACTTTCCCGGCCCATGTGGCGCACGAGACGAGGCCGATCGATCTGGCAGGAGCCAAAGGGTCGATGACCATGCATGGGGCTCAGGTCGGCCACGTCACCTTTGCCGTTGGCGTCGCCACCTTTGCCAGCAACGTCGACCTGGCGGGTGTCGCGCCCCTGCTCGCCAATGACATGGCGCACACATTGAACGCCGCTCAGCCAGTCTTGAGCGAAGTGCCGTTTGTGCTGCAGGGTTCGGGCGATCATATCCGCGGATCTGCCTTCGCCATCAATTCTTCTGCCACACAGGTGCAAGCAAGGGTCGCGGTCAGATCGGGGCACCTGGTCGAGGCCCTGGTGGCCGGCCCGCCCGAGGCATTTAGAGATCCTGAGACCAGCCAGGCACGCGACACCTTCTTTCAGTCGCTGACGCTGTACTGAGCTGCTTCATGCTGCCGGCCGTGCGTTTTGCGGCTTGAACTCGGGCAGGCGCAGCGCGCAGGCCACAGCGATGGCGCAAAGCACCACCGAGATCCAGAGCGCGCCGTGCACCGCACCAATCAGCGCGCTGCGTGCGCCTTGCAGCAAAGGCGCGATGCGCTCGGACTGACCCAGCGCTCTGGCAGCCGCGGCCAGGTGAGCCTGATCGTTGGCACTGACCAGTACCTGTGGGTCGCGAAAGTAATCCGCCAGTCCGGTCACGCCGGCCTGGTCGAGCAGGTTCGAGACGCGCGCCTTGTAGAGCCGGTCGACCACCACTCCGGAAAGCGCTGCACCCACCAGGCTTCCAAGCATGCGCAGTGTCTGGATCAGCGCCGAGGCGATGCCGACATCCTTCATGCTGACCGCACCTTGCATCTGGATGGTCAGATTGGGCAGCTGAAAGCCGAGTCCCAGTCCGGCCAGGGCAAAGGTCAGCGCGAGCAGACCGGCGCCGACGCCTGCCTGCATGGTCAATACCGCCAGGCATCCTGACAGGAACAGGCAGATGCCAAGCGTGAGCAGGTGGTGCGGTCGCGACACGCGACTGAACAGCCGGCCGTTGATGATGCTGCCAAGGCTGATGCAGGCCACCAGTGGCGAGACGGTCAGACCGGCCTGGTTGGGGCTAAAGCCAAAACCGGCCTGCAGCAGCAAGGGGGCGTAGAACACCAGGCTGAACATGGCCCAGCCGCTAAAGACACCGATCAGGCTGAGCAGCCTGATGGCTTGACCCTGAAACAGTCTGAGCGGCAGGATCGGCTGCGCCGCGCGTTGCTCGATGCGCACGAAGGCGACGAACAACACCACCGCGAGCAGCAGCAGTCCTGCCAGCTGCAGCACGCCGCGTGTGGTGTTGAGCGCGTGTGCGCCGTCCTCGAGGGCCAGCAGCAGACAGGTGATCAGCGCTGCCATCAGCAATGCGCCTGGCCAGTCGATCGAGCTGCCTTTGGTGCGGTGTCCTGCGATGCGCGGCAAAAAGCGCGAGACCACCAGCAGCGCCACTACGCCAATGGGCAGGTTGACGTAGAACACCGATCGCCAGCCCCAGTGTTCGGTCAGCCAGCCGCCCAGGGACGGTCCAATTGCAGTCGAGATGCCAAACGCAGAAGACAGCATGGCCTGCCAGCGGATGCGGCGCATCTGGTCGGGAAAGATATCGGCGGTGGCCGCAAAGGCGCTGCCGACCAGCATGCCGCCGCCCACGCCCTGCAGCGCCCGGCTGCCCACCAGTTGCAGCATTGATTGCGACAAGCCGCATAGCGCCGAAGCCCCGGTGAACACCACGATCGAGCAGAGCACGAAGGGCTTGCGTCCGAACAGGTCGCCCAGGCGCCCCATGATCGGCACGAAAATGGACGACGCCAGCAGGTAGGCAGTGGCAACCCAGGCGTACAGGGCGAAACCCTGCAGGTCGGCGACGATGCGCGGCAGCGCCGTGCCGACCACGGTCTGGTCGAGCGCCACCAGCATGGTGACGAAGGCGATGCCGAGCATGGCGGCGAACGCCTCGCGCGTTCTGAGTTCGCTCGCCGCCGCGCCAGGTGCGAGAGAGGGTGCGGGCGCAGGCGCCACGAGCGATGAAGGTGAGGACGACACGGGGGTGAGCGCTTTAGTGCAGCGAGCGCACGTCGCTGGCTGTGTTGCAGACCTCATTCTACCTGCCAGCGACGCGGCCCGACAGCGAGCGTGACGTGAAATTCGGCGCCGGCCTGCACTGGCCACCGAGCTGCAAGTGCGGGGAAACCCGCAACGCCGCAGGGCGATCGTTATGCGACACTGCAAACCCGCGCCTCCGGGTGCAGGACTTGCTGAAAGAAGCGGCTCCTGCGGATCACCCGAAGCGGGCGCTGCGTTGCCCGAATCCACCAACCAGACACAAAGCCGTATGGCGAGCCAAGTCACCCAGATCATGGCGTGCGCACAGTGCGATGCGCTGCAACGTGTATCGCCTTCGGACGATGATGCCAGGGCGGTGTGTTTTCGTTGCGGCGGCGACGTCAAGCGCGGGCGCAATCTGCACGCGGACGCGCTCAGCGCTCTGGCGCTGAGCGGAATGGTGCTCTACGTGGTGGGCAACTTCAGTCCGCTGCTGGTCCTGAGCGCGCAGGGCAACAGCACAGCGAGCAGCTTTTTTCGGTCCACCATGGCGCTCTGGAACCAGGACTATCACATGATCGCCGTGACGGTCTTCCTGACCGCAGTGGTGATGCCGGGCGCGATCCTGGCCTCGACCCTGTTTCTGACCGGATGTGTGAGCCTGCGCCAGCGCGCCCTGATCACCGAGTTGCCGCCCAGTTTCGAGCCGGTGCTGCGCCTTGCCCAGGCGGTGCGCGAATGGTCGATGATCGAAGTCTTCATGGCCGGTGCGCTGGTGTCCTTCTTCAAGCTGACCTCGCAGAACAGAGCCACGGTGGTGGCAGGACCTGCGCTGTTTTCCTGCGCACTGCTGGTTGTCGTCCTGATTGTGCTGACCACCTGGTTTCATCCACGCGATCTGTGGGACGAGCTCGCCACTTCCGAAGAGCTGCGCACATGATGCCAACCGCGCAGGCGGCGGGACTGGCGCGCTGCCGAGGCTGCGGGCTGCTGAGCCGCATGCCGGCTGCTCCGGCTGCGGCATGCCCACGCTGTGGCGCCGAACTCAACTTCAGGAAGCGTCGCAGTCTCGAGCGTACCTGGGCCTATCTGGTGTCGGCCTACATTCTCTATGTACCGGCCAACCTGTTGCCCATCATGCATACCGAGTCGCTGATCCAGCGCCGCGACGACACCATCATGTCCGGCATTGTTTATCTGTGGCACAGCAGGAACTACCTGCTGGCACTGGTGGTGTTTGTCGCCAGCATCATGGTGCCGCTGGTCAAGCTGATCGTGCTGACCGGACTGGTGGTCTCGGTCAAGAGTCCGTCCCGCTTTAGCCGGGCGACCCGCACGCGTGCCTATCGCATCATCGAGAGTATCGGTCGCTGGTCGATGCTCGACATCTATGTCGACGGCGCTGTCGATCGAATCTCAC
>CAZZVZ010000315.1:0-4497 GCA_964657655.1 Gammaproteobacteria bacterium
CGGGCCATAGTTACATCTTGAAAGGTTGTGCAATGCCACGTTGGTCGAAGATCGGCGTTCTTATCGGGGCACTTGTTGTCACTGGATGCGCTGCGAATATGTCTTACAATATGGACGTGTCACTGCACGTTTACCTGGATGGAAAGGCTCACACCTATCTTGGACTCTACTCAGAAAGCTCTGAGGAACGGGGTCAAAAGACCCGCTACCCAGATGAAATCGTGGCCTACATTCCGTCGAGAGAACTCGACCTCGTGCTCGAGGCCACTCGAAAACATGGTGCGGATCTAGGGTTTACCAGCCCCTCCTGTGGAGACGCTGAGCTACCTCGCTTTTGGTCCGGTGCAAGTTTCGATGACCTCGACTCGAGAGGTCTCGCCAATACCTTCTGTTTCTTAGCCTCTTCTCCAGATGCGTTCCCAATCGTTCGAACGTTATTGAATGAGGTCCCAGAAAACGAAAGGACCCACTTGTTTCGAGCAGCGCTCGCCGATTTCATTGCTCACCCTTCTGGGTTGGAGTTAGTTAACGGTCGCCTGCAGGTGGCGCCAAACTGACTTTGGGCAGGGCGACACGTGACCGCGCTGCGCACGCATGAGTCATGCAGTCCCCAGCGGCTCGTGCTCCAGATAGCTGCGAAACACCCCTACGTGTACCAGCGCCGAATCTGACGCATTGGGCCACAGATCCTCTGTCCGAAACGCCACGTCATAGGTTGGCTCGTCATCAGCCTCGACACCGTGCGCGTGCGCGTCCGGAAACGGATAGAGCGGCGACTTGCTGACAACCACGCCAGACTTCCCCCGAATATAGCCGGGCATACGCACGTGGCCCGCGAAGAAGTCGTTCTTTACACGCACGCGCTCGCCGTGCTTAAAATCGCCCGAGGTCGAGAGATTTGTACGACCCGGCGCACTTCCTTGTGAGATTGGGAACAAGCCTTGTGCCAGTCGTTCCAGCTCCTGCCTGGTGACGAAGCCCTTCTCGACCAGCAGGGTTGCCACGCTCGTCAGCGAGCGTTCGTAATAGCTTGCCGCGAGATAGTGGCGCGCCGGCATGCGCTCGATCGCATGCCGATATTCATCCATATTGAAAATGCCGTGTCTCACCGCCATCCCGTACAGGGCGTTGACCCGTGCCTGCCAACTTTCATGGAAGGTAGGCGCGCCAATCTCAAGGTGGATTCTGCCGAAGCCCTGCCGCCCGCCGAGGTCATGAATGCCGTCCATAAAAATTTCTCCTGTCGTTGCCTGAATTGCCGCTTTCCGGGGCTCGCCTAGAGCCGGGCGACGCCGATCATCGATTCTTTCGTGACGGCGTCAACAAGTTGCGCTTCACTCCAGCCCGCCGTGCCCGCAGGTCGCTCGGGGATCACCATGTAGCGGGTGTCTGCCGTGGTATCCCAGACGCGAATCTCAACATCGGCTGGCAAATCGAGCCCCATCTCGCGCAGCACAGTGCGAGACTCGCGTACCGCACGTGCGCGGTAATCAAGATCCTTGTACCAGTCTGGCGGCAGCCCGATAATGGTGAACGCCGTACAAGAACAAAGCGTGCAGACGATCACGTTATGGATCCTGGAGGTATTCTCCAGAGCGACCAGGTGGCGATGGTGCGGTGGTAGCGCAAAACCCAGTTCACCCACCGCACGCTTTCCGTCCTCGAAAAGGCGTGCGCGAAACGCAGCATCTGTCCATGCCTTTGCGACCACCCGCGCACCATTTCTTGGAACCCATTCCTCTTCTGCGGCGTGGGTCATTTTTTCAATGAATGGCTTTGGCTCCAGGCCGTGCTTCTCAAGCACGGTCTCGATGGCGGCTACTCGACGCTCGATTGGGGCAACCCCAGGGGAAGCAATGCGCTCTGGCTGATTCATCGATGATCCTCTTGGCACGTAACAAGGCACTGCGCTGGGCTAGATCTTACGCTCGGCAGTTTTCAGAGCAAGCGTGCCGGGCCATGTCACGATCATCACCAATTTCCTCGTCAGCTGGAATCGCTCTTTGTGTGTACAGTTTCGCTAGCACATCTCAGGGCCTCGCTGGCGGGCTTGAGCGTAGCGCTGCGAATCGCCCCCCCGATCAACCGACCGACAGGAAAAATATGCCCCTCGTACGCATCGACGTTTCGAATAAGGTTTCGGCAGAGCGCGTAAAAGCGATCGGCACCGTGATCTATGACGCCATGACGGCTGTGGCCAACGTCCCTCCGAACGACAAATTCCAGATCATTACGCGTCACGCGTCCGATGAATTGGTGTACCCGGCCGAAGGCTACCTGGGGATCAACTATTCACAGGAAATCGTCTTCATCCAGGTGACCTGGAACGCGGGAAGAACCATCGATATAAAAAAGGCCTTTTTCAAAAAGGTCGCCGATGGAATTCACGAGAAGGCTGGCATCCGGGTCGAGGATGTCTGGATCAGTCTCGTCGACGTGCAGCGGGAAAACTGGTCGTTTGGCAACGGTGAGATGCAATACGCACCGAAAGACTGAGCGAATAAGCCCGGTCTAGGCCGATGACCGGTATCAGATTGCAGACAGACGCAAGCGCGCCATCGCTGATCGACTGGTGGCCCACATCCGTGAGCCACCGGGCTTGCATGCAACATTCAGGGCTTCAGCACGACCTTGATGCAACCGTCTGCCTTATCGCGAAAGGTCTTATACAGATCCGGACCTTCTGATAGCGAGGCGCGATGCGTTATCACGAACGACGGGTCGATCTCGCCCTTTTCTATTCTCTCGAGAAGCATGGGCAAATAATGCTGCACCGGTGTTTGCGCCATGCGAAAGGTCAGCCCGCGATTGATGGCAGAGCCCATCGGGATCTTGTCCAGCAGACCGCCATAGACGCCCACGATCGACACGGTGCCGAAATTCCTGGTGTTGTTGATTGCCTGTCTCAGCACGTGCGGGCGGTCGGTACCAAGAAAAGTCGCCGCCTTGACGCGATCGAGCATGGAGTCAAAGCTCGCAGTCGATTCCGCTTCGGTTCCAACCGCGTCGATGCACGCATCAGCGCCGCGGCCAGAAGTCATATCCTGGATCCGTTCGTGCACGTCGTGCTCCGCAAAGTCGATGGTCTCGGCACCTGCCGCGCGCGCCAGCGCCAGGCGTTCTGGCACCGTATCAATCGCAATCACGCGGTGCGCTCCGAGCAGGAAAGCGCTGCGAATTGCGAACTGGCCCACCGGACCGCAACCGAATACTGCGATCGTGTCTTCTGGCTGAATGTTGCAGAAATCCGCTGCCATGTAGCCGGTCGGAAAGATGTCGGACAGAAATAGCACCTGCTCGTCCGTCAGATTGGACGGCACCTTGGCCGGACCAACATCGGCATAGGGCACGCGCATGTACTCGGCCTGCCCACCGGCAAAGCCGCCCAGCATGTGAGAGTAGCCAAACAGACCCGCTGGAGAATGTCCCCAGACTTTTTCAGCAATGGCCTTGTTCGGGTTGCTGCGTTCGCAGCCGGAGAAAAAGCCTTTCTTGCAGAAAAAGCATTCGCCGCAGGCGATTGTGAAAGGAACCACAACGCGATCGCCGACCTTCAGATTCTTGCACTCCGATCCGACCTCGACCACCTCACCCATGGTTTCATGGCCGAGTACATCACCTGATTCCATGGTGGGAATCATGCCGTCGAACAGGTGAACGTCCGAGCCGCAAATGGCGCAGGACGTCACCTTAATGATGCAGTCGTGCGCATCCTGAAGTTGCGGATCCGGTACCGTGTCGTAACGAACGTCGTGCTTGCCGTGCCAGCAGAGAGCTTTCATGCTTATCCTTGTGATGTATCGGTTATTTCGCGCTGCCAGGTTCGGCCATATTGCGGTGCATCCCGGCCAGCACTGCGTCCGGCGCCACGTGCGCCACGGCAGCGTGGATCTTGTTTTTCCAGCCGCTTACGACATGCTCGGCGCCACTCATCATGGCCTCGAAGCCATCCTTGGCAACATCAGCAGGATCATCCTTCTTCGCAGTACCGACCTTGGTATCCATCATGTCGGCACGCTCGAAGAATCCGGTATCGGTTGCACCCGGCATCAAACACGTCACGGTGACCGCGCTGTCCTTGAGTTCGTTGCGCAGCGCCGCGGAAAACGAGTCGATGAACGCCTTGGTGCCGTTGTAGACCGCCTGAAATGAACCAGGCATGAAGCCCGCGATCGAGCCGGTGATCAAGATCCGGCCGGCGTTGCGCTGAACCATCTTTCGACCCACCTGGTGAAGCAGGTACACGGTGCCGACCACGTTGGTGTCGATTACGTGCTTGATGTCGGCGAAGTCTTGGTCCAGGAACGCACGTCCGAGTCCATGACCCGCATTGGCAAGCAAGGCATCGACTGGTCGCGCTGCGACGACGTCGAGCAATCGATCGACACCTTCGACTGTTGAAAGGTCACTTTGCAGCGCTGTCACGCGCGTCCCGCTGCTGTCCAGTTGGCTTGCGGCCTGATGAATTTGAGCCTCGTCTGCAACCGCGATCACGTC
>CAZZVZ010000316.1:0-4484 GCA_964657655.1 Gammaproteobacteria bacterium
GCGGCCGGTGGCCGCTTCAAGCTCAGGGTTTGTCTCAATCCAGTTAGAAACCGAAGTTTGTTACCCTCCTGAGTCCTTGCGGGACGGGGTATCTGGTCGCGCGCTTTGGAGATTCAATGAAGACGCGTGCCGCGCTTCTGTACGAGACCGGCTTGCCCCCACCTTATGCCGACAGTCGGCCGCTTCGGATCGAAGAAATCGATCTGGCGGAGCCTGGACCCGATGAGGTGCTGGTGCGCATCCGTGCTGCTGGCCTGTGCCATTCCGACCTGTCCGTGATCAACGGCGACCGCCCCCGGCCGATGCCGATGGCCATCGGCCATGAGGCGGCGGGGACCGTCGAGGCATTGGGTAGCGCGGTCAGGGATCTGGCGGTCGGCCAGCACGTCATCTTGGTGTTCATGCCAAGTTGCGGGCATTGCATGCCATGCGCCAGCGGCCGTCCGGCGCTGTGCGAGCCAGGTGCTGCTGCCAATGGTGCTGGCACCCTGCTCAGCGGCGCGCGCCGCATCTCCTCGCACGGCGCACAGATCAATCACCACCTTGGCTGCTCGGCCTTCGCCGATTACGCCGTCGTCTCGCGCCGCTCGGTGGTGCCGATTGATGCCAGCATTGCGTTCGAGCATGCAGCCCTGTTCGGCTGCGCCGTGCTGACCGGTGTGGGCGCCGTAATCAACACCGCGCGCGTCGAGGCCGGTACCAGCGTGGCGGTAATCGGTCTGGGCGGCGTTGGTTTCTCGAGTGTCCTCGCCGCACTCGCTGTGGGCGCCACGCGCGTGGTTGCGATCGATCGTCTGCAGCACAAACTCGATGTTGCAAAGAGCCTCGGTGCCACGGACGTGTTCGATGCCACCGACCCCGAGCTGGTGGCCCGGGTGCGTGAAGCAACCGGTGGTGGTGTCGACTACGCCTTCGAGATGGCCGGCGCGGTCGCCGCGCTCGATACGGCCTACCGCATCACGCGGCGCGGCGGCTGCACCGTGACCGCGGGCCTGCCCAATCCGGCGGCGCTCTGGCCACTACAAGCGGTCAGCCTGATTGCCGAGGAGCGCACCATCAAGGGCAGCTATATCGGCTCGTGCGTGCCGACCCGTGACGTGCCGCGCTACACGGCCCTTTTCAAGGCAGGCAAACTTCCAGTCGACAAGCTCCTGAGCGAGCGCATCGGCTTAGATGAAATCAATCCGGCGCTCGATCGCCTGGCACGTGGCGAAAGCATTCGCCAGGTGGTACTGATGGATCGAACATGAGCGACACCAACGTCATTCTCGAGACCGAAAACCTGGTCAAGGAATTCAAGGGTTTTGTCGCCGTCAGCGGCGTCTCGCTCAAGGTCAGGCGTGGCCAGATCCATGCACTGATCGGCCCGAACGGCGCCGGCAAGACCACCTTCTTCAACCTGCTGACCAAGTTTTTGACGCCGACCTCGGGCAAGATTCTCTACCAGGGCCATGACATCACCACCGAGGGCCCGGCGCAGACTGCGCGGCGCGGCATGGTGCGTTCCTTCCAGATCTCGGCGGTGTTCCCTCACTTGAGCGTGCTTGAGAATGTACGTGTCGCCCTGCAGCGCAATCTGGGCACGTCGTTCTTCTTCTGGCGTTCGGAAAAGAGCCTCAATCGGCTCAACGATCGCGCCATGCAACTGCTCGCTGAAGTCGGACTCGAACAGTTCGCGCTCACCCTGACCGCCGACCTGTCGTACGGCAGGAAGCGCGCCCTGGAACTGGCCACCACCCTCGCCCTCGAACCCGAACTGATGCTGCTCGACGAGCCGACCCAGGGAATGGGCCATGAGGACGTGTCGCGCGTCACGCAACTGATCAAGAAGGTGTCTGCCAACCGCACTGTGCTGATGGTGGAACACAACATGAAGGTGGTCTCCTCGATCGCCGACACGATTTCGGTGTTGCAGCGGGGCAGCGTGATTGCCGAGGGCGCTTATGCCGAAGTATCGAAGAACCCGCAGGTGATCGAGGCGTACATGGGCACCACCGACGAAGAACTGACGGGAGCCCACTGATGGCCGAAATGCTGAGCGTGACCGGTCTTGAGGCGTGGTACGGCGAGTCGCATATTCTGCATGGCGTTGACTTCAACGTGCAGCAGGGCGAGGTTGTGACGCTGCTTGGACGCAACGGTGCCGGACGTACCACCACGCTGCGCGCCATCATGGGATTGACCGGCAAGCGCCGTGGTTCGGTCAAGATCAACGGCGTCGAGACCACCAGATTGGCGCCGCACAAGGTGGCGCATCTGGGGGTTGGCTACTGCCCCGAGGAGCGCGGTATCTTTGCGTCCTTGTCGGCGGAAGAAAATCTCAAGCTGCCACCGCGCCTGAAGAACTCCACCCAGGCGCTGTCGATCGACGAACTCTATGACATGTTCCCGAATCTGAAGGAGCGTGCCAGCAGTCCGGGCACCCGGCTGTCGGGTGGTGAACAGCAGATGCTCGCGGTCGCGCGCATCCTGCGCACCGGCGCCACTTTGCTGCTGCTCGATGAGATCTCGGAGGGACTCGCCCCCGTCATCGTGCAAAAGCTTGGTGAAGTGATCCGTGCGCTCAAGGCCAAGGGCTTCACAGTGGTCTTAGTTGAGCAGAATTTTCGTTTTGCAGCGCCACTGGCGGATCGTTTTTACGTCATGGAACACGGTCGTATCGTGCAGAGCTTCGAGAAAGCCGAGCTTGAGAAGAACCTGCCCATGCTGCATGAATTCCTGGGTGTTTGATGCTGATTTTTATTTGAGGAGACATAAAATGCAATTGAAGAAAATCGCAGCCGTGGTCGGGCTGGCCTTGGGCGCCATGAGCGCCTCTGCCATGGCCGCAGACAGCAATCAGGTGGTGATCGGTGACATCGATGACATGTCCGCGGTCTACGCCGATGTGATCGGTGCCGGTGGTGTCGAGGCGGTCAACATGGCGATTGCCGATTTCGGCGGCACGGTGCTCGGCAAGAAAATTGTGCTGCTGACCGCGGACCATCAAAACAAGCCCGATCTTGGCGCTTCCAAGTTCCGTGAATGGGCCGACCAGAATGGCGTCAACATGGTGCTCGGTGGATCGAATACAGGCGTTGGCATCGCCATGGGCAAGGTCGCAGCGGCCAAGCACGTGCCCTACATCAACATCGGTGCTGCGGGTGCTTCGCTGACCGGTGCAGACTGCTCGGCCTACTCGGTGCACTATGCCTATGACACCACCGCCCTGGCCAACGGCACTGCCAGTACCCTCGTCAAGAGCGGCGGCAAGAGCTGGTTCTTCCTGACTGCGGACTACGCTTTTGGCACCCAGCTGCAAGACGCAGCCACCAAGGTGGTGACCGCCAATGGCGGCAAGGCCATCGGTGCGGTGCGCGTGCCGCTCGGTACCACCGACTTCTCGTCCTTCCTGCTGCAGGCCCAGTCTTCGGGTGGCCAGGTCCTCGGTCTTGCAAACGCGGGTACCGACTTCAGCAACTCGCTCAAGGCGACGCAGGAGTTCGGCATTTCCAAGACCATGAAGCCTGCCGCACTGCTGGCCTTCATCAGCGATATCCATGCGCTTGGCCTGAAGACGGCGCAAGGACTGCTGCTGACCACCAGCTGGTACTGGGACGCCAACGAGGAAACGCGTGCATTCTCCAAGCGCTTCTTCGAGAAGACCAAGAAGGAGCCGGGCGAAAACCAGGCGGCTTACTACTCGGCCACTTTGAGCTACCTGAAGGCGGTCAAGGCTGCCGGCACCACTGATCCGGACAAGGTCATGGCCGAACTCAAGAAGGACAAGGTCAACGACATGTACGCGAAAAACGGCGTGATCCGTGCCGATGGCCTGATGGCGCACGACATGTATGTGATGCAGGTCAAGACGCCTGAAGAGTCGAAGTATCCATGGGACTATTACAAGCTGGTCAAGACCATGCCCGCCGATGAAGCCTTCGGTGCGGCGTCGGATTCGGTCTGCCCGCTGGTCAAGAAGTAGTCTGTCGACTGACGCTGTACCACGATCGGTGCGCCGTGCGGCGCATCGATCGTGTCGTTTTGTGATTGGGTGTTGACGTGACAACGGTGTTTGGCTACCCGCTACCGGCGATCCTGGGCCAGCTCATGCTCGGGCTGGTGAATGGCTCGTTCTATGCGCTGCTGAGCTTGGGCCTGGCGGTGATCTTCGGCTTGCTGCGTGTGGTGAATTTCGCCCACGGCGCGTTCTACATGCTGGGCGCCTTTGCTGCTTATATCGGCCTGACCAGCTTTGGCATCAACTACTGGTTCCTGTTGATCCTGGCGCCGCTCGCCGTGGCCATGTTTGGCATCGTGCTCGAGCGCCTGTTCCTGCGCCATATCTATCGCCTTGATCCGATCTACGGGCTGCTCCTGACCTTTGGCATGGCGCTGATCTTTGAAGGCGTGATGCGCTGGAAGTATGGTTCGTCGGGCATGTCGTTTCCGGTCCCCGAAGCCTTGCAGGGGGCGTTCAATCTGGGCTTCATGGTGCTGCCGAT
>CAZZVZ010000317.1:0-4478 GCA_964657655.1 Gammaproteobacteria bacterium
CGGACGCTGCTGGGTGCCGCTGGTCAGTTGCAGCCCGTAGCCGATGTCGCGCAGCAAGCTGTATTCGAAGTCGCGCAGCAACGGTCCTGCCGCATTGCCCTGTGCCAGCGACATGAGTGCCGAGAGGTAGGCGTCAAACAGCGATTCGTGCGCATCGTCTCGCGCCAAAAGGCGCATCAGCAGCTCGTTCAGATAGAAGCCGCACACCAGCGCACTGCCAGACAGGCCCGGCAGTCCGCCCAGCCACTCGGCGCGCGTGAGCGTCACCAGGTCCGAAGTGGCATTCTTGGGGCGACTCCATGACAGACTGAGCGGGCGAAACGCCAGCAGCACGCCACGCAGCACAGAGCGTGGCCGCTTGGCGCCGCGCGCGACCAAGGCGACCCGGCCATGCTGACGCGTGAAGGCCTCCACGATCAGGCTGGTTTCCTTGTACGGATAGCTGTGCAGCACCAGCCCGGGCTCGTTGGCGACTCGCAGTTCGGAACGTGGCGCGCGGCGCTCTGCCACGACGCCGAGCGCGCCATCTTCAGTCATATCCATAGGATTTGAGCGACGCCTGGTCATCGGCCCAGCCCGACTTGACCTTGACCCAGAGTTCCAGATGCGTCTTGGCGTCGAGCAGACGCTCGATGTCGACGCGCGCATCGCTGCCGATCTGCTTGAGCTTCTCACCGCCGCGCCCGATCACCATCGATTTGTGACCGGGGCGATCAACAAGAATGGTGGCCGCGATGCGCACAAACCGTCCGCCGCTGGCCGACGGCTCCTCAAGATACTGATCGATCATGACCGTCGAGCCGTACGGCAACTCATCGCCGACCAGTCGAAAGACCTTCTCGCGAATCAGTTCCGCCACAAGAAACCGCTCGCTGCGGTCAGTCAGTTCGTCGGCCCCGAAAATCGCCGGCTGTTCGGGCAGGTGCAGCCGCAACGCATCAAGCAACAGGTCAGCGCCAAGACCGGTCTTGGCCGATACCGGCACCAGCGCCGCGTAGGGGAATTCGCTCGATCGCAGCGCCATGAAGGGCAGCAGCGCGGCGCGCTGGTCGAGCAGTTCGGTTTTGTTGATGGCAAGCACCACGGCCGAGTCGCGCGGCAGCAGATCGACCACGCGCTGATCTTCGGCACCGTAACGATTGGCTTCGACCACCAGCAGCACCACGTCGACATCGGCCAGCGCGACCCGCACTGACTTGTTCATGTTGCGATTCAAGGCGCTGCCATGGCGCGTCTGATACCCGGGGGTATCGACGAAGATGAACTGCGAGGCCGTGTCCGTGAAAATGCCGGTGATACGGTGGCGCGTGGTCTGGGGCTTGCGCGAGGTGATGCTGACCTTTTGTCCGACCAGGCGATTGAGCAGGGTCGACTTGCCGACATTGGGGCGGCCGACGATGGCCACCGTCCCGCAACGAAATGGTTCGGTCAGGCCAGGTTGGTCCAGAGCATCGGTGTCAGGCAACACGCGCCTTGAGCTTGGTTTGAGGCTCGAGCTGGTCATCGCCTGGAGCGTCGCTCAAATCAGCGCGAATCAGCTGGGTCGTGGCGGCAATGCTGTTGACTGCAGCGCTTGCCTTGCCGACGCGTTCTTTTTCCTCGGGTGGCAGGGCATCGACAGCGCCTGCGGCCACATTCTTCTCGGTCTTGGGCGTCATCTTGGCAGCACGCGCTGGCTGGGGCACATCGTCTTGATTCTGCGCCACAGCGACCGGCAGGCTGAGCTGCGCCTGCTTGGGTCTGCGCTTCCTCTTGGCGGCACTCAGCGCAAGCGCCTGCGCGGCTTCGAGGGCTTTCTTGGCAGCGCCCTGCTCGGCGGCACGGCGACTGCCGCCGCTGCCGAGCACCTGGATCGACAGTTTCGGAACCGAACACTCGACTTCAAATTCCTGATTGTGCGCAGCGCCGTGGGTCGCCACCACGGTATATACCGGCAGGGCAATCTTGCGACTTTGCAGGTACTCCTGCAGCAGCGTCTTGGCATCCTTGCCGAGCGTGCCTGGGTCGACCGTCTCGAGCACTGGCAGATAGAGCGCGCGGATGACACGCTGCGCAGCATCAAAACCCGCATCGAGATAGATGGCACCAAACAGCGCTTCAACGGTGTCCGCAAGAATTGATGGGCGCCGGAATCCGCCGCTCTTTAATTCGCCCTCGCCAAGCCTTAGGAATTGGCTGAGCTCGAGGCGCTGGGCAATCTCGTAGAGCGACTGCTGCTTGACCAGGTTGGCGCGCAGGCGCGACAGATCACCTTCATCGATCTTCGCGAAACGATCGAACAACATGGAGGCAACCACGCAGTTCAGCACCGAATCGCCGAGAAATTCGAGGCGTTCGTTGTGCACTCCACTGTGACTGCGGTGCGTCAGAGCCTGCTGCAGCAGGGTCTTGGAGCTGAACTCGTATCCGAGGGCTAACTGAAGCGCCTGGGGATCCATTGAATCCGTCGTGGGCCGCGGCTCACGACCCCTTGTTGCTGTGACCGGCGAAATCAATCGCCAGGCTGACCGGGCCGGCCAGCGGAATCTTCTTCTCGTACGCGAAATCGATCGCCACGCCGTCGCCCTCGCGTGTGATGTCGAGATCCTTGCCACTGATGGTCGAGATATCAGAGACATAGGCATTGCGATCGAAATCGTCGCGCGCCGAGTCAACTGAATGGGATTCGGCAGCCACTTTGGAGACCAGCTTCACGATCGAACGGTATTCGACGACCGGCGGGATGGTCTTGGCTGCAATCAGAAAGCAAACGCCAAGCAGCGCCAGCACGATCACCGCTCCGAACAGACTTACCCCAGCTTGGCTGTTTCTCGACTTCACGCTATCCCTTTTTTGTTCATTGGAACGATCCGATGCGGCTGATATTACCGAAGTTCATCCAGATAAAGAATGCCTTGCCGACGATATTTTGGTCCGGCACAAAGCCCCAGTAGCGGCTGTCTTCGCTGTTATCGCGATTATCCCCCATCATGAAGTAATTGCCCGGCGGAACCGTGCACGTGACCACTGTGTCGTTTTCCGTGTATTGGCAATTATCGCGGAACGGGTACTCATTGGGCACGATAATCGCCGAACGGTCGTCATCGTTCAAGATATTGTGCTCAACGGTATGGCTCCCGCTGGGCAGCGTTTCGTGGAATTGCTTCGAGAAAATGACCCGGTCCTGATCGAAATAATCGGGCATCGGCGCCTCGGACACCGGCTGGCCATTGATTTCAAGGCGTTTGTTGCGGTACACAATACGGTCGTTCGGCAGGCCGATGACGCGCTTGATGTAGTCAAGCGACGGATCCTTGGGGTAGCGAAAGACCATTACGTCGCCGCGTTGCGGCTGACCCGTCTCGAACACCTTCCGGTTCAGGATCGGCAGCCTGATCCCATAGTCGAACTTGTTGACGAGGATCAGATCGCCCACCTGCAGCGTCGGAATCATCGATCCCGAGGGAATGCGAAACGGCTCGAAAAGGAACGAGCGCAGCAAGAAAACCACCAGAATGACCGGGAAGAACCCCGCCGGAAATTCGATCCAGACCGGCTGGTGCATCAGTCGCGTGCGCAACTGTTCGCGCTCTTGCATCAGCTTGGGATCGCCGCTGCGATGCGCCGAGCTGGCGTCAAAGCGCTCCAGAGCCTGGCGGGCGTTCTCGACGCGGCGCTTTTTGAGCACCAGCAGATCGGCCGCCCAGATCAAGCCGGTGATGACCATGAGCCAGAAAAGGATCAGGGCAAAGTTGAAACTCATCAGTCCTCCACTTGCAATATTGCAAGAAACGCTTCTTGCGGAATCTCGACACTGCCGACCTGCTTCATGCGCTTCTTGCCGGCCTTTTGTTTTTCGAGCAGCTTTCTCTTGCGCGAGATGTCACCGCCATAGCACTTCGCGAGCACATTCTTGCGCAGCGCCTTGACGTTCTCGCGCGCAATGATATTCGAGCCAATGGCCGCCTGAATGGCGACATCGAACATCTGCCGAGGGATGATTTCGCGCATCTTGGCGGCAACCTCACGACCGCGGTGCTGGCTGTTGGCGCGGTGCACGATAATCGACAGTGCATCGACCTTCTCCGCATTGATCAACATGTCGACCTTGACCACGTCGGCGACCCGGTACTCCTTGAACTCGTAATCCATCGAGGCGTAGCCGCGCGATACCGACTTGAGCCGATCGAAGAAATCGAGCACGATTTCGGCGAGCGGCATCTCGTAGGTCAGCATCACCTGGTGCCCTTTGTAGGCCATGTCGATCTGGTTGCCGCGTTTGGCGGTGCACAGCGTGATCACGGCGCCGACATACTCCTGCGGCATGTAGAGCAGCACCGTCACGATGGGTTCGCGCAACTCCTCGATCTTGGATGGCTCAGGCATCTTGCTGGGATTCTCGAACGTCTGCACGCTGCCGTCGCGCAGCATGACCTGATAGATCACCGAAGGCGCTGTGGTGATGAGGTCCATGTCGTACTCGCGCTCGAGGCGCTCCT
>CAZZVZ010000318.1:0-4458 GCA_964657655.1 Gammaproteobacteria bacterium
ATCGCCCGACTAAACACCGAAGCCCGATTCAAAAGCGACCCAACAGGAGCAGCCAGATGCAGGTGCTAGCAAGATTGAAACGCGACCAGATCGGCGGCATGCTGATGTTCATCATCGGGCTGGCGGCTGCGCTCGAAAGTGTCCACTACCGGCTCGGCACGCTGAGCCGCATGGGCCCGGGTTTCTTTCCAGGCAGCGTTGGCGTCCTGCTGGCGCTCACCGGTATTGCCATCTTCGCGACCGCAAAAGCCGATTCGGAACACGACCAGACCAAGGAAGCGCACCGGCCAGAATGGCGCGGCTGGTTTCTGATCGCGCTCTCCATCCTCGCCTTCATCGTGCTTGGCACCTGGGGCGGCCTGGTGCCTGCCACCTTCGCCATCGTGTTCATCTCGGCGCTGGCCGACAAGGACAACACCGTGAAAGACGCGGTGCTGCTCGCCATCGGGGTCGAAGTGGTCTGCATCGTGGTGTTCTGGTGGCTGCTGCAGGTGCAGTTCCCAATGTTCCGCTGGGGCTAGGGCCATGATCGGCCAGTCGCTTTTGGATCTGTGGTCGGGCTTTGGTGTCGCGCTGACCCCGAGCAACCTGTTCTGGTCGTTCTTCGGCGTGCTGATTGGCAACCTCATCGGCGTGCTGCCAGGGCTCGGCGCGCTGTCGGCGATCTCCATGCTGCTGCCCCTGACTTACACCATGCATCCGGTCCCCGCGGTGCTGATGCTGGCCGGCATTTTCTACGGCTCGCAGTATGGCGGCGCGATCGGCGCCATCCTGTTGAATCTGCCAAGTCACCCACCGCACGCGGTGACCTGTCTTGATGGCTATCCGATGACGCTCAAGGGCAAGGGCGGCACGGCTCTTGGCCTGACCATGATGGCGTCTTTTTTTGCCGCCTCGTTCGGAATTCTGGTGATGATTTTCGCATCGCCTCTGCTGGTCAGCATCGCCTTCAAGTTCGGTCCCACCGAGATCTTCTCGATCATGCTGCTGGGGCTTCTCGCAGGCGCCACCATGTCGCGCGGCTCACCACTCAAAGGTGTGGCCATGACCCTGATCGGGCTTCTGGTTGGCGTCGCTGGCACCGACATCAATACCGGCACGGCACGCTTCACCTTCGGTTTCGTGGAACTGTCCGATCAGGTGGAACTGGTCGCGCTCGCCATGGGCGTGTTCGGTGTCGCTGAATTTCTGCTCAACGTCAATCGCATGAAGTCAATCGGCTCCGGGCTCAAGGTGCGCTTGCGCGACATGCGACCGAGCACGTCAGAAATGCGGCAGGCTTTCTGGCCGATGGTTCGCGGCACGCTGGTTGGAACCGTGTTCGGTGCCATGCCTGGCACCGGCCCCACCATCACCACCTTCATCGCCTACGCCATCGAGCGCAAGATTTCCAAGACGCCGGAGCGTTTTGGTCACGGCGCGCTCGAGGGTGTGGTGTCGCCCGAGGCGTCGTCGCACTCCAAGACTCAGGTCGACTTCATTCCGACCATGAGCCTTGGCATTCCTGGCGACGCGGTGATGGCGCTGATCCTCGGTGCACTGCTGATCCAGGGCATCACGCCCGGACCGCAGCTGATCACGGAACATCCCGACCTGTTCTGGGGACTGATTGCGAGCTTCTGGGTCGGCAACGTCATCCTCATCATCCTCAACGTGCCGCTCATTGGTGTATGGGTCAAGCTGCTGCGCGTGCCCTACCGCTTCCTGTTTCCGGCCGCGCTGTTTTTTATAGCCATCGGCGTGTTCACCACCAAGAACGGGTTGTTCGAGGTCGGCGAGGTGCTGTTCTTCGGCATTGCCGGTGCGATCCTTCTGGCACTTCGCTTTCCGGTCGCGCCGATTTTACTGGGCTACGTGCTCGGGCCGATGGTCGAAGAAAATTTCCGCCGCGCGTTGCTGCTGTCGCGCGGCGACATGATGGTCTTCCTGCAGCATCCCATCAGCGCCACCTTCTTGGCCATCAGCGCACTGCTGATCGCGCTGCAGCTGTTCTTCGCTGTGAAAAGTCGTCTTTCGCATCCCGCAATCGGCTTGGTTGGCGAAGCCGAAGACGACTAGCGTCGACACGCTCAGGTGCCTGGCGGCGCCATCGCCTGGACCAGCTTGGCACAGGTCTCATGACCGCGCGCGGGCCGGCAATAGTCGTGCCCGTGGCACGCAATCCCAAACCAGCTTGTCGCCTTTGGCTATCGGCGCGATTTCTTTAATTGATTTGCTGCCAATAAAGGCTATCACTAAACTCCGACGCACCGTCCAATCTATACGGAGACAAAAGATGGCAGACGAAGCGAAGTGTCCCTTTTCAAGCAGCGCCGAAAAGACCAAGGTCAAGGCGGCGATGAGCAATGCGGGCTGGTGGCCCAAGCAGTTGAAGCTCAACATCTTGCATCAGCATTCCTCCAAGTCCGATCCGATGGGCGCCGATTTCGACTACGCGCGCGAATTCGAGAGTCTCGACCTGGACGCCGTGATCAAGGATCTGCATGCCTTGATGACCGATTCTCAGGAGTGGTGGCCAGCAGATTACGGCCATTACGGGCCGTTCTTCATCCGCATGGCATGGCACAGTGCCGGCACCTATCGCACCATCGATGGTCGAGGCGGCGCGAGCTCGGGCGCACAGCGCTTTGCACCTCTTAACAGCTGGCCCGACAACGGCAACCTCGACAAGGCCCGTCGTCTGCTGTGGCCGATCAAGCAGAAATATGGCCGCAAGATCTCGTGGGCCGACCTGATGATCCTGACCGGCAACGTAGCGCTCGAATCGATGGGCTTTAAGACCTACGGCTTTGCGGGTGGCCGCGAGGATGTATGGGAGCCAGGTGAAGATATCTTCTGGGGACCAGAGGGCGAATGGATGGGCGACGAGCGCTACAGCGGTGATCGCGAACTGGCCTATCCGCTGGCAGCCGTCCAGCTCGGCCTGGTGTACGTCAATCCAGAGGGTCCCAACGGCAAGCCCGACCCGCTTGGCTCGGCTCGCGATATCCGCGAAACGTTCGCGCGTATGGCGATGAACGACGAAGAAACAGTCGCACTGGTCGCAGGCGGCCATACCTTCGGCAAGGCGCATGGCGCCGGCGACCCCAAGCTGCATGTCGGCCCGGAGCCAGAAGGCGGTCTCCTCGAGGACATGGGCTTTGGCTGGAAGAACAAGTTCGAATCGGGCAAGGGCGAGCACACCATCACCAGCGGACTTGAGGGCGCGTGGACCGAAGATCCGATCAAGTGGGACAACAATTATCTGGAAAACCTTTTCAAATATGACTGGGAACTGACCAAGAGTCCGGCGGGCGCGTTTCAGTGGACACCCAAGCAGGCGGCTGCCCGCGACACCGTGCCGGACGCGCACAACAGTGCAGTGCGCCACGCGCCGATCATGCTGACCGCCGATCTGGCACTGCGCATGGACCCGGCCTACGAAAAGATCGCCAGACACTATTACGAGAACCCCGGTGAATTTGCAGAAGCGTTCGCCAAAGCCTGGTACAAGCTCACGCATCGCGATATGGGTCCGATCTCGAGATACCTCGGCAAGCTGGTCCCCAAACAGCCGCTGATCTGGCAGGACCCAATTCCTCCGCTCGATCATGCTGTCATCGGCGAGGCTGAAATTGCCGAGCTGAAAGCCAAGCTGCTGGCAAGTGGTCTGTCGATCTCGCGCCTGGTCACGACTGCCTGGGCCTCGGCCGCCACCTATCGCAACAGCGACAAGCGCGGCGGCGCCAACGGCGCGCGCTTGCGTCTCGCGCCGCAAAAGGACTGGGAGGTCAATGAGCCTGCAGAGCTTGCCAAGACGCTCCAAACCCTTGAAGCGATCCGGAAGGACTTCAACGCCACTGGCAAGAAGGTCTCGCTCGCTGATCTGATCGTGCTCGGCGGAACTGCCGCGGTGGAAGCCGCAGCCAAGAAAGCGGGCCATCCGGTCAAGGTGCCGTTCACACCTGGACGGATGGATGCTTCACAGCAGGATACCGACGTCCACTCTTTTGCGGTGCTCGAACCTCTGGCCGATGGCTTTCGCAACTATCAGGGAAAGAAGGCCCGTGGTCTGGCAGAAGAACTGCTGGTCGATCGCGCCCAGCTGATGACGCTCAGCGCGCCCGAAATGACCGTGCTGATCGGTGGCTTGCGTGCCCTGAACGTCAGCTACGCGGGCAAATCGCACGGTGTTCTGACCACCCGGCCGGAGACGCTGACCAACGATTTCTTTGTCAATATGCTCGGTGCCGATACCCAGTGGGGACCGATCGCGGGCTCTGACAACGAGTTCGAGGGACGCGACATGAAGACGGGCAAACTGAAGTGGACCGGCACACGCGCCGATCTGGTGTTCGGCTCGAACTCCCAGTTGCGCGCCGTGGCTGAAGTCTATGCCAGTGCCGATGCCAACGAGACCTTCATCAAGGACTTCGTCGCGGCATGGGCCAAGGTAATGGATCTGGACCGCCCGAAGTT
>CAZZVZ010000319.1:0-4441 GCA_964657655.1 Gammaproteobacteria bacterium
CTTCGAGGCGCGCAAGAAGATCGTCTACTCGAAGGAAGGCTGGAGCCCCAGGGCCTATGCCCAGATCGCAGAACTGGGCGTGCTGGCGCTTGGCATGCCAGAAGAAGCCGATGGATTCGGTGGCAGCACCCAGGACCTGATCCTCGTGATGCAAGAACTGGGCAAGAATCTGGTGGTCGAGCCGGTCTTGGCCACGCTCTACGCCGCCGAATTCATCAAGCGTTCACACGCAGGCGCGCGTATCGAGACACTCAAGAAAGTGGCTGATGGCAGCTTGCGTCTGGCGGCAGCGCTGACCGAAACCCAGTCGCGTTATGACCTGTTCGACGTCACCACCAGTGCGCGTGAATCTTCCGGTGGCTACTCGATCAGTGGCAGCAAGGCGGTGGTGGTTCATGGTGGTCAGGCTGACGCGCTGGTGGTGTCAGCGCGCATCTCCGGCGCGTCAAACGATCGCGACGGCCTGGTGGTGTTGCTGGTCCCCGCAGACGCGCAAGGCCTCAGCCGGCGCGACGTCCGGACCATCGATGGCCAGCGCGCCGCCCAGATCGAACTGAACAGCGTCCAGGTCGCATCCGACGCCGTGCTCGCGGTGGGCAAGGAAGCGGCCGTGCTGCTCGATGGCGTGGCGGATTTTGGGGTTGCGCTGGTGTGCGCAGAAGCGGTCGGTCTGATGGATCGGCTGTTGGCATTGACCGTTGAATACACCAAGACACGCAAGCAGTTCGGTCAACCCATCGCCAAGTTCCAGGCCTTGCAGCACCGCATGGTGGAAATGTTCATGGAAGTCGAACAGGCGCGCTCGATGGCCTATCTGGCCGCCGTCAAGGCCGACTCGGACGACGTGGCAGAACGGCGCCGCAGTGCGTCGGCTGCCAAGGTACGAGTTGGTCGGGCAGCCAAGTATGTCGGCCAGCAGGCGATCCAGCTGCATGGCGGCATGGGCGTGACCAACGAGATGCCTGCCGCGCATTACTTCAAGCGCCTCACCATGCTCGAAGTCACCATGGGCGACACCGACTTTCACCTGCAGCGCTTCATCGCGGAGCCGGTGCAGGAGCCGGCGCGCGTGGCGTTGAAGGCGGCTGCGTAGCTGATCAGAGCGTGTTGCACCGGTGCTCGGCATGAGAAGCGGTGCTGCACCGGTGCCCTGGATCGCGATCGGCTTTTTTCTTGCCGGATCGTATTCGCTGCTCGGTTTCATTTATGCGCTGGCAGATCCGACCTTCTGTTCAAGGCATTGCTACGACGCGAGTCTCGCTTACCTGCTTTTCGGACGCTGGGGCGTGCGCGTCGACTTCCTGCTGTCTGCCATGCTCTTTTTCTATATTCCCTTTGCCGACCCTAACCGACGGGAACTCTGAATAACTTGGACAAGAAAATCTATTTCGAAGACTTCGAGGTCGGCCAGGTCTTGTCGATCGGCACCAAGAAGGTGGTGGAAGAAGAGGTTCTTGATTTCGCCAACAAGTTCGATCCCCAGCCATTTCATACCGACAAGGACAAGGCCAAGGATTCAATCTATGGCGGCCTGATCGCGAGTGGCTGGCATACCTGTGCCATGGCGATGCGCATGATGTGCGACAGCTATCTGCTCGATGCGGCAAGCCTTGGTTCACCCGGAGTCGACGAGATCCGCTGGCTCAAACCGGTACGGCCGGGCGACACGCTGCGCGGCGAGCGCGAAGTGACCGAAACCATCGCGTCTCGAAGCAAGCCCGATCGTGGCGTGGTGAAAATCGACTGGCGGCTTTTCAATCAGCACGATGAACTGGTCATGACCATGAAGGGCATGGGCATGTTCTTGCGCCGCCCGTCGTGACCATTTTGCTTAGACATAACGATAACCGGAGAAAAGGATGCGAGAGCTTGAATCCCTGAGTGAACTCGAGGGGCTGCTCGGCCAGGAGATCGCAGTCAGCGATTGGGTCGAGATCGACCAGGCTCGGATCAATATGTTCGCTGATGCAACCGGCGATCACCAGTGGATCCACGTCGATCCGGAGCGCGCTGCCAAGGGACCGTTCGGGACGGCCGTGGCACACGGCTTCCTGACCTTGTCCTTGCTGCCGATGCTGATGCAGCAGGCCTTTACCATCAAGAACACCCAGATGGGCGTCAACTACGGCGTCAACAAGGTGCGCTTCCCGGCGCCCGTGCCGGTGGGCAGCAGGGTGCGCGCACGCATCGCCTTGAATTCGATCGAGCACCTCGAGCCGATGATGGGTGTGCCCGGCGCGCAGATGGTGTGGCAGGTCACCATCGAGCGCGAGGGTTCAAGCAAGCCGGTGTGTGTCGCCGAAAGCGTGTCGCGCCGCTACGGCGGATAGTTCACCGCTAGCGTTTTTGATACTGGGTCGCGCCAAACAGGATTTCGCGCTCCTTGTCGCCCGTGATGGGCTTGCGCTCCTTGGCCAGCACTTCGACGCCACGCTGCACGGCAGGACGTGCTTCGATCGCTTCGAACCAGCGCTTGAAATGCGGGTAGTCGTCCATGTCGACGCCCTGGTTCTTGGCTGATCGCGTCCATGGCCAGACGGCGATATCGGCGATTGTGTACATGGTGCCGGCCAGATACTTGTGTTCGGCAAGACGCTTGTTGAGCACGCCGTAAATGCGCTTGGCCTCGTTGGTGTAGCGGTTGACCGCGTACTCGATCTTCTCGGGTGCGTAGATGCGAAAGTGATGCGCCTGTCCAAACATCGGGCCGACGCTTGCCATCTGGAACATCAGCCACTCGAGCGTGACATAGCGCCCACGCACATCCTCGGGCAGGAACTTGCCGGTCTTGCCGGCCAAATACAGCAAAATCGCGCCCGACTCGAACAGGCTGATGCGCTTGCCGTCTGGCCCGTCGCTGTCGACGATGGCCGGAATCTTGTTGTTCGGACTGATCTTCAGGAACTCAGGCTTGAACTGATCACCGGTACCGATATTCACGCCGTGTACCTTGTAGGGCAGGCCCAGCTCTTCGAGCATGATGTGGACCTTGTGGCCGTTCGGTGTGGCCCAGCTGTAGACGTCGATCATTTGTGGCTCCGGTTGCGAATTCAGGATTTGGCGCGCTCGACCTGCTCGGCGTAATGCCAGCCGAGTTCTGCCATCGGCCGCGTGCGCCTGCCGGATTCGAGAGCCTGTTCGTTGGCAGCAGTTCCGTCGACTACGCGCTTCATGATGCCCTGCAGAATTCCGGCGATGCGAAACATGTTGTAGGCCAGATAGAAGTCGAGATCGGGGATGTGCTCGCGACCAGTCGCCTTGCAGTATGCCCGGACGTAGTCTGACTCGCTTGGAATGCCAAGCGCTGCCAGATCGACGCCACCGATGCCGCGAAAGCTGCCTTGCGGAATATGCCAGCTCATCAAGTGATAGGCGAAGTCGGCCATCGGGTGACCGATGGTCGACAGCTCCCAGTCGAGCACTGCAAGGATGCGCGGCTCGCTCGCATGAAAGATCATGTTGTCGAGGCGGTAGTCGCCGTGCACGATGGCGCTCGAGCCATCGTCTTCAGGAATATTGTCTGGCAGCCATTCGATGAGGCGGTCCATCTCCTCGATCTTCTCGGTCTCCGACATCTGATACTGCTTGGTCCAGCGCGCGATCTGACGTGCGAAGTAATTGCCGGGCTTGCCATAGTCGGCAAGACCAAGCGCTGCGTAGTCGGTGTTGTGCAGCGCCGCGATGACGCGGTTCATTTCCATGTAGATCGCATGGCGCTCGGCGTTGCTCATGCCAGGCAGCGTCTGATCCCATAGCACGCGGCCCTCGACACACTCCATGATGTAGAAGGCGCGCCCGATCACCGCTTCGTCTTCGCACAGGGCGAACATCCTGGCGACTGGCACTTCGCTTGCCGCCAGCGCATTCATGACGCGATACTCGCGTTCGATGGCGTGCGCAGAAGGCAGCAGCTTGGCAATCGGACCGGGCTTGGCACGCATCACGTAACTGCGCTTGGGCGTGACCAGCTTGAAGGTCGGATTGGACTGGCCGCCCTTGAACTGTTCGATCGAGAGCGGGCCGGTAAAGCCCTCCACGTGCTGCCCCAGATAGTCTTCCAGCGCTGCCGCGTCGAATTTCTGGCGTGCTGCAACCGGCATGGTGCCGACAAAGTCGCTCATTGTTTTTGTTCCGTTAGTTTTGGGGGCGCTTTAGACGGATGTACTGATCGAGCATGGCCTCGAGCGTGCTCTGGCGGGCGTGCGCCTGCAGCAGGTCGGTCGCCGACATGGCGACATAGCGCACCACGCAGTCACTGTAATCCTGACCCACGTCGATGGCGCTGATCGAGGCCGGTGCCTGCGAGATATTGCCAAGGAACATGCGCTCGCCAGTCAGTGCCAGCGACAGGATGGCCCGATTCACGCCGCCATGCAAAACCAGCAGTGCAGTATTCCAGTCGGGATCGGCAAGCAGGCGTTGCAAGGCAGGTTCAACGCGT
>CAZZVZ010000320.1:0-4429 GCA_964657655.1 Gammaproteobacteria bacterium
GACCACGCCAAGGGCGGTGACGAGTGTCGCGAGCGGTAACACCACGCGGCGATCAATTTTCTCGGTGATCAGCCCTGCAAGCGAGGAAGCGCCGATGCCAAACAGATAGACCGTGAAAATGAGACCAAGCTGCGCCTGGCTGAGTGCGTAGGGTTGTGCCGTCAGCCGAAAGCTGATGTAGTTGTAGGCAGCCACGAATGAGCCCATCGACACGAAGGCCATGAAAAAAAGCAGCAGCAGCGCAGGCTGACTCAGGTGTGCGAACCAGGCACGTAGATGAAAACGGCTGTCAAACCTCGCCTGCGCGGAAAAGTTCTGCGAAGGCGGCAGCCAGAAGTAGAAACCTGCAGCAGCGAAGAGGCCTGTAACGCCAGTGAAGCCGAGCGCCCAGCGCCAGGAAAGGAGTTCAGCCAGGGCACCCGTCAACACCCGGCCTGCCATGCCGCCAAAGGCAGTACCGGCGACATAAAGGCCCATGGCGAAGCCGAGTCCTGTGGCATCCATCTCTTCTGCGAGGTAGGCCATGGCAACTGCCGGTACGCCGCCCAGCGCGATTCCCTCGGCGCCGCGCAGCATCAACAGCAGATGCCAGCTGGGTGACGCGGCCGCTGCAAGGTTGCACAGCGCGGCCAGCGACATCGAGCAGAACATCAGGCCGCGACGGCCGAGCAGTTCCGAGATTGGCGCGGCAAGAAAGATTGCGCAGGCGAGGAACCCGGTCGACAGCGATAGCGCAAGCGAGCTTTGCGAGGGGCTGAGATCAAATTCGCGGGCAAAGATCGGCAGCAGCGGCTGCACGCAGTAGAGCGCGGCAAAGGTCGCAAAACCGGCAAGAAACAGGGCCAGGCTGGCAAGGCGATAGGCACGCGTTCCACGTCTTAGTGTTGCCGCAGGCGCTAGACCCGC
This sequence comes from Gammaproteobacteria bacterium, assembly GCA_964657655.1. Classification (GTDB taxonomy): domain Bacteria; phylum Pseudomonadota; class Gammaproteobacteria; order Burkholderiales; family Burkholderiaceae_D; genus CAJCIC01. The sequence continues at coordinate 907 of CAZZVZ010000320.1, forward strand.
CAGGGCAGCAGTGGCACGCTCGGGATTGGTTCGATCGGATGACATCAAGGCGCTGGGCAGAACCAAATTGCTGCAAGTGCGTTACAGCCACAGTGTACCGATTTCCACCTCAATGCCCGTCGCAACCATCCACGTGTCCAGATGCGCCAGCTCTCGGAATTTGCGAATTTGTGAAACTGATCACACTTTTAAGCCGTAGAACCCTCGTTGATCTTGATCAACTTACAAGGAGACTACTAATGAAACGTAAAACAATCGCAGCCATGCTGCTGGCATCCTCGCTGGCATTGACAGGCTTCTCCGCATCGGCCCAGGTGACTGTGGGTGGCGCGCCGATGTATTCCAACAAGGACATCATCGACAACGCGGTCAACTCGAAGGATCACACCACGCTGGTGGCGGCGGTCAAAGCCGGCGGGCTGGTCGAGACACTCAAAGGTCCCGGGCCGTTTACCGTGTTCGCGCCGACCAATGAGGCATTTGCCGCATTACCGGCCGGCACCGTCGACACCCTGCTCAAGCCCGAGAACAAGCCGACCCTGGTCAAGGTGCTGACCTATCACGTTGTATCGGGCAAGCATGACGCAGCCGACATTACTGCACTCATCAAGAAGGGCAATGGCCGCGCAGTCCTCAACACCGTAGAAGGCGAGCCGCTCGTGTTCACGCTCAATGGTGGTGGCATCGCCGTGACCGATACCAAGGGCGGCGTCGCTCAGGTCACCATCGGTGATGTCTACCAGTCCAACGGTGTGATTCACGTGGTCGACAAGGTGCTGATGCCGTAGCCGCGCCAAGCGCAGCCAATGATCTTCGGTCGGCCGTTCGCCGGCCGACGATCATTTCATCGTCGCGCCAAGCCGCAGATGGCGATAGAGAAACGAGGCCATCAATGTCTCGACGTCGGTCGCTACTCCGTGCTCATCGAGCACAGACGCGCTGCGTGGATAGAAATGCGTGGCACCCTTGATCATGACCACCTGGTTGGCCACCCCCATGCGCGTCATGTGGGCGGCAGGGCCTGCGAGATCGTGCAGCATGGCAGGCAGGTCGTTTTCGCCCACAAAGACGAGTAGTGCCGGTTCGTTGCTTGCGCCATCGACGCAGGCTTGCGCCGTGCTCATCGAAATGCGTCCCGACAGGGCCACCACGGCTGCAGCCGGTGAACGCTCCGCATAGGCGGCATTGAGCGCGATGATGGCACCCGCCGAAAAGCCTCCCACCGCAATCCGCGTGACATCGATGCCAAGCGCAGATGAGCGCGCTCGAACAAAGGCAATGGCGCTACTCATGTCGTCGGTCGCCGCCTCGATCTCGTAGCGCATGTCCTGTTGGGTACACGGCGCCAGACCGAGCAGCCCGCGCACGTAGTTGACCCGATCGGTGTTGAGGATTGCATCGCGCGGCAAGGTTGGCGTGTATCCCGGATCCGGAGCTTCTTGCATCAGACGATAGTCGATCGAAAAGCACACATAGCCACGCTGGGCAAACTGGTTGCAGTACTCCGACACGGCAGTATTGCGGTGCTCGCCTTCCTCAATCGTGTCGCCCTTCCTGCTACCGCGATGAAAGGCCCCACCAAAAGCCATGATCAGCGCCGGGCGTGGTGCATCGCCGGCATCAAGCGGCTGGTACATGTCGAGCTTCAGCTCGCGATAGCTGCGCGCGCCCGTTTCGTCGCTGAAGTTGACACCGGCGCTTGCGTACTTGATGTCCCCGGTGAGCCGAACTGCATAGCGCTTGGCCAGATACGGAACGCCTTCGACATCTTCTGCAAGATTGTTGGTCATGGTTTTCCTTGGCTGCGAATTTTTGCCAGGCCCGTGCTGCCCCTGACGACGAACTGGGTCATGAGTTCGATGCGGTCAAGCGGCTCGCTGCCTGAGAGCCGCGCCAGCAAACAGGTGCCAGCAAGCGCGCCCATCTCCTCGGCATCGAGTCTGACGGTCGTAATCGGAGGATTCATGGCACCGGCGATATCAAGATCGCCATAGCCCGCGACGGACAGGTCCTCGGGCACCCGAATCTTTTGCGCGGCACATTCCATCAGCGCCCCGGCCGCAAGCAGATCATTGCCGCAGATCACAGCACTAAACGAGCCGCGTTCAAGCGCTATGCGCAGCGCATTGCGCCCGTCCTGCAGGCTGCTGCCCCCTGCGTAGATCACGTTGTCCGTGCCGAACACCATCCCGCGCTCAGCAAACACCTGTTGAATTCCCTGAAGTCGCTCGCGCTCGCGGTCGCTGACCTTCAAGAACGCCATGATGACCATCAATTCACGATGGCCGAGATCGAGCAGGTGGTGCACCAGTGGCTGGATTGCACGAGAGTGATCAAAGCCGACGGAGGGCTGGCTTGGATCATAGGACCAGGTCACGATGCACGGCTTGGAGCGCTCCTTGAGAAGCTCCATCAGACGCGGGTCATGCTGCTTGCCGACCAGTACCACGCCATCAACGCCCTGCCCCAGCATCGATGTGACCGCCGCGAATTCGTTTGCTTCATCGAACTCCGAAGTCGCGAGGATCAAGGTGTAGCCCTGCTTGGCGAGGCTCGCCTGCAGGCCCTGGACGGTGCTGGCAAAGTACGCATGCCTGAGCGACGGGATCACGGCGCCGATCACCATGCTGCGGTTACGCCGCAGCGAACGTGCGACGCCGTCGGGGAGGTAGTGCAATTCGGCTGCTGCCGCCATCACGCGCGCCAGCGTCGGGCGGCTCAGCAGCTCAGGCGAATTGAACGCGCGCGAGACCGTGGCAGGCGAAACCTGGGCGCGCGAGGCCACCTCAGCCATTCCTGTGGCGCTGCGTAGCGGCAGAGCCATAACGCCTCAGCGAAATGAAATCAATTTCATTTTTCTACAATATGTGGCACCGGATCGACTGTCAAGAATCGTGAATTACTTGAATGAAACCAGATGATTGACAGCACCACCGAGTTCACCGTATTTTATGAAATCAATTTCATATAATTTTTCAGGAAGGTGATCCATGGCGCGATTCACGTTGTTTCCCGGCTGGAAGGTGGTAGCCGGTTCGGCGGTCGGAATCTCGTTTGGATCGGTGCCGATGTTTGCCTCAGGTTTTGGCCTGCTGGCAGCCGCCATGGCCAAGCAATTCGGCTGGAACCAGCCTCAGGTTCAGCTTGCGGCAACCCTTTTCCTGCTGCTGCAGACCATTGCATATCCAATCTGCGGCTGGCCGCTGGACCGCATCGGCTCGCGCAAGTTTGCGGTCGCCAGCATCGCCGCGTTCGCTGTCACGCTCGCAATTCTGAGCCAGATCGGCGACTCCCTGACCGGCTTTTACGTCGCGTTCGCACTGATCGGCATCCTGACTGCCGGCACCAACGTGCTGCCCTACGCCCGGGCGATCGCGCTGTGGTTCAACCGCAGACGCGGGATCGCGCTGGGTATCGCTGCCAGTTCCCAGGCGGTCGGCTCGTTTCTGATTCCCGTGCTTGCCCAGCGCACCATTGCGGCCTTTGGCTGGTCGGGCGCGCTGCTGGCGCTCGCCGCCTTCGA
>CAZZVZ010000321.1:0-4426 GCA_964657655.1 Gammaproteobacteria bacterium
GCAGCACCGCTTGCCTCGACCTGGTAGGCGCTGCAAGTGGCCCAGCCTAAAAATCAGAGGGTGGACCTGTCAGATTGCGACCAGACTCACTACGCTGCGGGCCATGACATCCTCGTCTCGCGCCGTTCCTGTATCGCCGCTGGCCGTGCCTCGTGCAAGGTAGCGCAGCGGCAAGCGAGGCTGCGCTGATTGCAGGCGACAGCTACTACGAACATACCGTCGATCGCGGTCCCGCGCGCCCCCGCTTGCAAGCCGCGATTGAAACCGACGTGGTGGTGATCGGCGCGGGCGCAGCAGGGCTTTCTTGTGCGCTCGAGCTGGCCGAGCGGGGTGACAGGGTGGTCGTTCTCGAGGCAGGGCGCGTCGGGTCGGCTGCCTCGGGGCGCAATGGCGGTCAGCTGCTGCCCGGCTTTAGTGCCGACTATGAGGTGCTGGAGCGCGATCTCGGAAAATCACTTGCACGCGATGCCTGGAACATGTCGATCGAAGGCATGGAGATCGTCGAGCAGCGCGCGCGAACGGCGCCTGAGGGCTGTGAGTTCAGGCACGGCTGGCTCATGCTCGCCGCGCGCCAGCGGCATGTCGCGGGCTTGCGCGCCTGGCACAGGCAGCTGGAGGATGAGCTCGGGTATCGCGGTGCCACCGAGTTCGTGGAAGGAGATCAGGTGCGCGACTGGTGTTCCGGCGTGGGCTACCACGCGGCGCTGATCGATCGGCGGGCCGGGCACCTCAATCCGCTCAAGTTGATGCTCTCGCTGGCGCGCCAGTGCGAGCAGCTGGGCGTCCAGATCTTCGAACACACCAGTGCCCGATCGCTCCTTGCGGGGTCTCCCGCGCTGGTCGGCAGCGAGTTTGGCGAGGTGCGTTGCCGTCACGTCGTGGTGGCCGCCAACGTGTTCATCGACGCGCTTGGCTTGCCGATCAGGCGCCGCATCATGCCGGTTGGCAACACCATTATCGCAACTGAGGTGCTGCCCGTCTCCCTGGCAGAAGGACTGTGTCGGGATCGCTTTGCCGGCTGCGATACCAACTTCATGCTGGATTACTTTCGTGTCAGCGCCGACAACCGCATGCTGTTCGGGGGAGCATCGACCTACCTGCGTCATGACGGTTCGGGGCGCGCCCATGCGCTTGCCGCCAAGATGCGCGCGCGCTTTCCCGAGCTCGCCAACGCGCGCGTCGAATACGCCTGGGGCGGCCTGATCGATGTCACGGCGAGCCGAGCGCCGGACTTCGGCCGGCTGGGCAATTTCATCACCTACCTGCAGGGCTTTAGCGGCCATGGCCTGAATGTCAGCGCCATCGGCGCGCGCGTCGTGGCCGAATCGCTACACGGTGATGCACGACGACTCGAGCTGTTCGAGCGCCTGAAGCACCGTGCCTTTCCCAACAGCGCGTGGCTAAGGCGCGGGCTGCTTTCCGCGGGCACCTGGTATTACCGTCTGCGAGATCAGCTGGGCTGAGGGCCTGGCCCTGAGGTGACCCTCGATCAGTTGCGCCAGCGCCTCGGCCCACGGTCCGATATCGGCGGTGGCGACGTAGGCGAAGCCGACCACCAGGCCCGGCCGGTGGCGCCGGCCGACGTAGTAGTCGGCGAGCGCCCTGACAGTCAGCTGCGCGCGCAGCGCTGCTGCAGCCAGCGCCCGGTCGTCGGTGCCGGGTGGCAGATAAATCACCATCGTCATGCCGGCATTGCTGCCTGACAGCTCGATCTCTGACGATAGGTGACGCGCAAGTGTCTCGCGCAGCAATGCGCGGCGTTCGCCGTACACCACCCGCATGCGCCGCACGTTTGCCTCGAACAGACCCTGCTCGATGAATTCCGCCACGGCCGCCTGCATCGCCAGCTGGCCAGGACGGTACAGGTCGTAGAGACCGATCCGAAAGCGCGCCAGCAAGTCGCTCGGCACGACCAGATAGGCAAGGCGCAGCCCCTGAAACATCACCTTGCTGAAGGTGCCGAGGTAGAGCACGCGCTGGTGCATGTCCATGCCTTGCAACGACGGCAGCGGCCGACCCTGGTAGCGAAATTCACTGTCGTAGTCGTCTTCCAGAATGAAGGCGTTGGCTTCTGCGGCGAAGTCGAGCAGGCGGCGGCGCCGCTCGAGACTCAATACCGCGCCAGTGGGGTACTGGTTGGAGGGCGTCACGTAGATCAGGCGCGGCTTGGCCTTCCAGTCTTCCTCGCTGGGCGAAATGCCGTCATCATCGACTGGCACGGCGTGCAGTTGCAGACCGGCCGCATCCATGGCCCGCTGCGCGCCCCAGTAGCACGGGTCTTCCAGCCAGACCGTATCGCCCGCATCGGCCAGCAGATGCGCGCACAGGTCGAGCGACTGCTGCGTGCTGCTGGTGATGAGCACCTGGTCGGCTGTGACATTGACCGAGCGCGACACCTTCAGATAACGCGTGACCGCTTCGCGGAGCGGCAGATAGCCGCCCGGTTCACCACAATCGAGCAGCTCCGGCCGTGCGCGCGACAGGAATTTGCGAAAGATCTGATTCAGCTGGCGCAACGGCAGGCTATCGTAATCAACCAAGCCCGGCGGGAACGGCTGCACTTCGAGATGGTCGTAGCCGGAGAGTTCGGTCAGGCGGGTACCACGCGCCGATAGCGTGCGTCTTGGATCGGCACGGATGGCCGGGGCGGCGGAACGCACAACGCGTTCTGCAAAGCGGGTCTGGCGCTCTGGAAACTCGCGTGCCACGTAGGTTCCGCTGCCGATTCTGGCCTCGGTGTATCCCTCAGCCAACAGATCATCGATGGCCGACACCACGGTATTTCTCGACATGTCGAGATCGCGCGCCAGGTCGCGCGACGAAGGCAGCCTGGCGCCGGGCGGCAGCACACCCTCGGTAATGGCATCTCTGACCGCTTCGTAAATACGACGGCGCAGGGGCAAATCGCTCGGCTTTGCGAGTTCGAGCAACAGCAGTTCGGCAAGAGACAGTGCGCGCATGGTGGGTCAGCTGAACATGGTGGACGGCAAAAGTGGACTCATGTGCCGCCCGTCAAATGGCCCTTTGATTCGGGTGACCCCTGCTTTACCGTGCAAAGATTGTGATTGACAGCGCTTAATCCGTCAAAATCATCGTATTGACCTTCGGGCGCACCTTTACGGAAGATTTATGAGCCTGCACCCACCCGTGGTCGGCATCGTGGCAGATTTCAGGCTCCTCGAGCCGCACATGTTTCACTGCGTCGGCCACAAGTATGTGAGTGCCGTAGCGCAAGGTAGCAACGTCTTGCCTATTGTGCTGCCCGCTCTCGCAGACAAGAGCGAGTTCGATGCCATTCTCGAGCTGGTCGACGGCCTGATGTTTACCGGTTCGCCGTCCAATGTCGCCCCGCGTCACTTCAACGAAGAAGTGCCTTCCGAGCAGCTGGGCGCGCTGCTCGATGAAGACCGCGACGGCACGACTTTGCCGCTCATCCGTCTTGCCATCGAACGCGCCATTCCGGTGCTGGGACTTTGCCGGGGTTTCCAGGAAATCAACGTCGCCCTGGGCGGATCGCTCTATCAAGAAGTGCACAAGCAGCCCGGTTTTGCCGACCATCGCGAAAACGAAGATGACGAACTGGACGTCCAGTACGCGCCCAGCCATCCGGTGACGTTCACGCCAGGCGGCATGCTCGCCCGGATGACGGGCGTGAGCGAGTCGGTGGTCAACTCGCTGCACGGTCAGGGGGTCAATCGTCTGGCAGCCGGCCTTGTGGTCGAAGCGCGCGCACCAGACGGGCTGGTGGAAGCGTTCTCGGTCGCCAATGCCGCATCTTTCGCATTCGCCGTGCAGTGGCATCCGGAATGGCGTTTCGAGGTCAATCCAGTGTCGCAGGCGATTTTCCGATCGTTCGGGGCCGCCTGCCTGGAACGGCGCGAGCGCCGACACAAACCAGTGGCCGATGCCCCAACGATTTCTCACCGGAGCGGCGCCAACAGCGCCCGGACACCCTCATGATTCACCCCGATAATTTCAGTTTCGGCGAAATGGCCCAGTGGCTCGATCAGCAGCGCGTCACGGAGATCGAATGCCTGGTACCTGACCTGACCGGCGTGCCGCGCGGCAAGATTCTGCCGCGTGACAAATTCGGCGAGGACAAGGGCATGCGCCTGCCGCAGGCCGTGATGTCGCAGACCGTGACTGGCAACTATCCGGAGTCGCCAGACGTCGATGCGATTCTCACCAACTACGACCCGGATATGGTGTTGAGACCCGATCCGACCACCGCCTGCCTGGTGCCGTGGACCCAGGAAGATCCGACCGCGCAAGTGATTCACGACTGTTTCTTTCTGGACGGCAAGCCAGTCGATTTTGCGCCGCGCTCAGTACTGAGGCGCGTGCTGCAGCTGTATGACGCGCAGGGCTGGACACCCGTGGTGGCGCCCGAACTCGAGTTCTACCTGACGGCGCGCAACATCGATCC
>CAZZVZ010000322.1:0-4413 GCA_964657655.1 Gammaproteobacteria bacterium
CGATGCCGGATACGGGCCGATCTCCGTAAGCGTCAACATTTCAGCACGACAGTTCGCAGACCCCGACCTGGTGTCTCGCGTCGCTCTTGCGTTGCAACAAAGCGGGCTTCCGGCGGCGCATCTCACGCTGGAACTGACGGAGGGCATCGTGATGCGCGGCGCCGAGAATTTCATCGCCAAACTCAAGTGTCTAAAAGCGCTCGGCGTCAGGTTGTCACTCGATGATTTCGGCACCGGCTATTCGAGTCTGAGCTATCTGAAGCGCTTTCCGCTCGATCAACTGAAGATTGACCAGTCGTTCGTTCGCGAACTGGTGACCAATGCAGACGACGCTTCGATCGTCCGGGCGGTATTGTCGGTCGCCCACAGCCTCGGACTTGAGGTCATCGCCGAAGGTGTCGAGACAGAGGCACAACTGCAGTGGCTGCGGCGCCATCGATGCGAAAAAATGCAGGGCTTCTATTTCAGCCGTCCGCTCGATGCGGAAGCCTTCAGCACGCTGCTTGCCTCAGGACGCGGCCTGTCGACCGTGCTCGGTGACAACGGCAGCGCGGAGCGTACTCTCTTGGTGGTCGATGACGAAAAGAACATCGTGTCCGCCGTTGCACGCCTGCTGCGCGGTGAGGGCTACCGCATCCTGACCGCAACCTCTGCAGCAGAGGCTTATGAGGTACTGGCAAAAAATGCGGTTCAGGTTGTGCTCTCTGATCATCGCATGCCCGTCATGACGGGAGCGGATTTCCTCAATTCCCTCAGAACACTCTATCCCGATACGGTGCGTATCCTTTTCAGCGGACAGGTCGAGCTGGAAGCATTGACGGATGCCATCAACTGCGGCGAGGTGTATCGCTTCCTCCTGAAGCCCTGGGACGACAATGGCCTGAAGAAAAGTATTCGCGACGCGTTCCGCTATCACTGGCTGGCGGCCCGCGAAGTCGCCGCGGCTTAACTATTGTTAACAATGCGCCGGCGGCGCGGCCTAGCCGCGCTTTGGCTGGAAGAAGCCGCATTGCAGCGCACCACGTTGCCGGAAATACTCTTTTCAGAGCTTGCGACCCAAGTGCGTGTCGGCGCATGATAGTTGCCAATCGCTGATGCTGGTCTTCCGCCCTCTTGAGGGATGACCCTGGCAGTGCATCCCTTGAGAAAAAAATGCTCGCCACGACCGCAGTGCTGTTTGTTGAATCAACGCTCTTTCCAGATCGCCAGATCAGCCAGCTTCTGCTCGATCTCCAGGATCGGGAGGCCATCACACCTGGGATCACCCGATCAGATCTTCCGGTGGTGTTGGCCCAAAAAGCCGTGGACGTTGTCGTCGTCGCATGTGATTCCCGGGACGACGGCCTCAAAGTACTCAGTACCGTGTGGTCGCAGCGTCCAGGGACACCAGTCATATTGATTGTTGAGCCGATTTCAACCGACGACGTGGTGTCGCTCCTCAACGCTGGTGCCTTTGACGTGATCGTGATGGGTAACGTCAGCGCCTTGGGGCACTCGATCGAGCGAGCCTCGACGCTGAACAAGCTCGGACATCGCGACCTGGTGACGCAGCGCAGCGAGGCAACCTCGCTGCATGCCATGGTGGCGTCGGCCTTCGATGCAATCATCACAATCAATGAGCGCCAGGAAATCATCCTTTTCAATCCCAGCGCCGAGCAGATGTTCGGCTATCTGGCCCGCGAGGTGCGCGGACAGCCATTGACCATGTTGATGCCGACCCGTTTCCACGGAGCCCACTCCGCACACGTGACAGGGTTCGGACAGGGCGAGGCACAGACCAGACGCATGGGATTGACCAACCAGGTGCTCGCCAAACGACGCGACGGCGAGGAGTTTCCGGTTGAGGTCTCGATTTCCAAGATTCGTTCGGGCGGTCCGCTGCTCTATGCCGCCATTCTGCGTGATATCACTGAACGGGTCGCGCTTGAGAAAAGCAGGGGCTTTCTCTCGGCGCTGGTCGAATCGGCCGACGACGCGGTCATCGCCAAGGATCTCGACGGCATTATCGTCAGCTGGAATCCTGCAGCGACCCGATTGTTCGGCTACCTGCCCTCAGAGATGATCGGCGCGTCGGTCACGATCTTGATTCCGGAAGATCGTCGCAACGAGGAGCGCATCATTCTTGACTGCATCCATCGCGGCGATCGGGTCGCCAACTACGAGTCAAAGAGAATCAGGAAAGACCAGAGCATCATCGACGTATCATTGACGATTTCGCCGATCAGAGCGACAGACGGAACCATTGTCGGAGCGTCGAAGATTGTGCGCGACATCACCGCACGGCGCCTCGCCGAGCGTCGTGAAATACGGCTCATGGCGCTCTATGCGGCACTGTCACACACCAATGGAGCGATTGTCAGGCTGCACGACCCCGTGCAGCTGTATCAGGCAATCTGCAAGATTTGTGTCGACCATGGTCATGCGACCATGGCGTATGTCGGCTTGATTCGCGATGGCCAGGTGGTTCCTGCAGCGTGGGCCGGGCCGGGTCAGGACTTCCTGGCCGGCGCCAAATTTCCGTTGCGAGGATCGGCGACCGAAATGGCGGGCCCTGTCGCGACGGTGGCAAACACCGGAGAGCCCTATATCTGTAACGACTACTACGCCGATCCGCGGACCATCCCCTGGCGCGACAAGGCGGCACGCATCGGCTCACAGGCAGTAGCCGTATTTCCCTTCTCCCGCGCCGGAACAGTGGCCGGTGTCCTGAGCCTACACGTCGCGGAACGCAATTTTTTCGACGAGGAGATCATCGGGCTCTTGCAGGAGATGGTTGCCGACGTGTCGTTCGCACTGGACGTCATGGACAGAGATGCTTTGCGGGCTGCAACAGAATCTGCTTTGCGTGACAGCGAAGCGAGCCTTGCCGGCGCGCAATCCTTGGCGCGACTTGGCAACTGGCGCTGGGATATCAAAACCGGCAAGCTGACCTGCTCACGGCAGATGTTGCATCTGTTTCAGTTGCAAAAGGAGCACATTCCCGCATCGTTTGCCGAGATCGCGCAATTCATTCATCCGGCGGACCGAAACCTGTTGTACGACGCCAAGCACAACTGCCTGACTCTAGGCATGAAGGGATCCTACCAGGGACGGCTCGCAGATGAATCCGGTGGTGAGCGCTGGATCAAAGTACTGGTCGAAGTGGTGCGGGACAGCTTGAATCGCATCGTGGCACTCGAAGGTACCGTGCAGGATATCTCGGAACAGAAAGCCTCCGAGAAACGGATTGAATATCTCGCCACGCATGATTCGCTGACGGATCTCCCCAACGGCATCTTGCTGCGTGACCGGATCGCCCAGGCGATTCACCAGGCGCGACGTGACCAAACGCAGCTGGCGTTGGTGTTTGTCGATCTGGACCGATTCAAGTTCATCAATGATGCCTACGGACACGCCATCGGCGATACGGTTCTCAAATCCGTGGGCGCACGACTGAAGGAGTGTGTCACGCATGTCGACACAGTGGCACGCCTGGGTGGCGATGAATTCCTGGTTCTCCTGACCGGCCTGCAACATCAGTCGGCGGCTTATCTTGCCAGCCGCCGCATCCTGGCATGCTTTAGCCACGCATTTCCTGGCAACGCGACCAACAGCGTGTTCCTGACGGCCAGCCTGGGCGTGACGCTCTTTCCCGACGACGGTACCGAGGTCGACGAGCTGATCAGCAACGCGGACATCGCGATGTACGATGCAAAGGCTGCTGGGCGCAACGCGGTGCGCTTTTTCACGCCAGAGATGAGCGCTGAGAACGCAAGACGGGTCGAGTTGGAGACAGAACTCAGATCGGCACTCGAACTGCGGCAGTTCACCCTGTGTTATCAGCCTAAGGTGGCGTTAGAGGGTGGCGCAATCTACGGCGTCGAAGCGCTACTGCGGTGGACCCACCCGACGCTTGGTGCAATTTCCCCGTCGGAGTTCATCCCGGTCGCAGAAGAATCCGGATTGATCACTTCCATTGGTGACTGGGTGCTTACCGAAGCATGTCGCCAGAACAAGGCCTGGCATGACAGCGGACTCGAATCGATCGTGATGTCTGTCAACCTCTCACCCAAACAATTCCTCAACCAGGATATCGCCGCACGTGTCGCGACGGTCTTGATGGAGACACAGCTCCCTCATCAGCTGCTCGAGCTCGAATTGACCGAATCACTGATTGCGCAGGACATTGACCGGGTCGCTGAAACCCTTAACCGGCTCAAGACTTTAGGGGTGCTTCTTTCGATCGATGATTTCGGTACCGGATTTTCAAGCCTCTCTTACCTGCAGAAGTTCCGCGTCGACTCTTTGAAAATCGATCAATCTTTCGTCAAGGCCATGCTCGTGAACGAAAACGACGCCGCAATTACCTCAGCGGTGATTGCACTGGCTCACAGTCTTAACCTGTGGGTGATCGCGGAAGGGGTCGAGTCTGCG
>CAZZVZ010000323.1:0-4405 GCA_964657655.1 Gammaproteobacteria bacterium
AAAAGCGCGTTGGCGCCTTGAAGATGTGACGCGACAGCGGCACGGTGGGCGCGAGGATCTGATGAAAGCGTTGCGTGTCACCTGCCGCCAGCGCACTGAGTGCAGCCGCAGCGGCAGGCGCGATCGCGTCGAAGATGCCGAGTAACGCATCGCTGTGGCCAAGCGCATCGCCCTCGATCAGTTCGGCATAGTTGAAATCGTCACCGGTGTACATGCGCACACGTGGATCGAGTCGGCGGCGCAGCTCGATTTCGCGATCCTTGTCGAGCAGCGATACCTTGATGCCGTCGATGTGACTGGCGTTGGCGTTGATGATCTGGATCGCGGTGCTGCTTGCAATGTCGAGATCGTGACTGCCCCAGTAGCCGGCCAGCGCCGGATCGAACATGTCGCCCAGCCAGTGAATGATGACTGGCTCCTGGACCTGCGCCAGCACGCGGTTGTAGACCGTCGCGTAATCGTCGGCATTGCGCGCAACCCGCGCCAGCGCGCGGCTGGCCATCAGAATGATGCGTCCGCCAATGGCCTCGATGGCACCGACCTGCTGTTCGTAGGCCTGGATCACATCCGCGATGGTCCTGGCCAGATGCGGCTCCAGATGATCGGTGCCGGCGCCACATGCAACCACGGCGCCTGGGACCGTTTTGGAATCGCGCACCGAACGGCTGATCAGTTCCAGCGCCAGGGGCCAGTCCATGCCCATGCCGCGCTGCGCCGTGTCCATCGCTTCTGCCACGCCAAACCCAAGCTGCCACAGGCGATGGCGAAACGCCAGCGTCTGGTCCCAGTCGACTGCGGCCTCGATGCTGGGCGAGACGTCGGCCAGGGGATTTGCGACCACATGGGCTGCGGCGAATGCAGTCCGGTTCCACGCACCGATTTTCTCGAGCGGGTAGCCATGCGGCTTGCTCATCACGAAAGACTGCATCGAGCCATCTGAAGCTGGCAGGAGAATGTGCTGCTGGCTATCGCCCATTGAGGTCTCCGGCTAGGCCTGCAACGCAGGTACATCGATCCAGCGTCGTTCTTTCCACGACTCGAGCGCGCACTCGACCAGCTGGACGCCCTTGGCACCCTCGAGCAGGTTCCACTTGAACGGGGTGTCGTCGTAGAGATGGCGGATGAACATTTCCCACTGCGTCTTGAAGCCGTTGTCGTAGACCACCGTGTCGGGCACAGGCTGCCAGTGCTCCATGAACTTGAGCGACTGTTTGACGTCTGGATTCCAGACCGGCTTTGGGGTATTGACGCGTGCCTGCGACACGCAATCGGTCAGACCTGCAACGGCCGAACCGTGCGTGCCATCGACGTGGAATGTCACCAGGTCGTCGCGTCTGACGCGCGTACACCAGGAACTATTGATCTGGGCGATCACGGGCTTCGCCTGGCCGCCGTCGAGTTCGAAGGTGGCATAGGCCGCGTCATCCGCCGTGGCCTTGTAGCTCCTGCCGGCTTCGTCGATGCGCTGATCGATGTGGGTGGCACCGATGCAAGACACGCTCTTGACTGCACCGAACAGGTTGTCGAGTACGTAGCGCCAGTGACAGATCATGTCGAGGATGATGCCGCCACCATCTTCTTGGCGGTAGTTCCAGCTCGGGCGCTGCGCAGGCTGCAGGTCGCCTTCAAACACCCAGTAGCCAAACTCGCCTCTGACCGAGAGGATGTCGCCGAAGAACCCCGAGCGTTTGAGCATGGCAAGTTTCTGCAGCCCCGGCAGAAACAGCTTGTCTTGCACCACCCCGTGCTTGATGCCGGCTGTTTGTGCCAGCTGATAGAGCTTGAGTGCCTCGTCCAGGTTGGTGGCCACCGGCTTTTCACAATAGACGTGCTTGCCCGCAGCGATGGCTCGACTCAGCAGTTCCGGTCGCATCTGGGTGGTTCCGGCGTCGAAGAACAGGGTGTCTGCAGGGTTGGCCAGCGCCGCATCCAGATCGCTGCCGAAGCGTTCGATGCCATGCGCTTTGGCGAGCTGCGCGATCTTGTCCAGATTGCGCCCGATCAGGATCGGATCGGGCATCACGCGCGAGCCGTCAGCGAGCACGACGCCGCCCTGATCGCGAATGGCCACGATCGAGCGGATCAAGTGCTGGTTCATGCCCATGCGTCCGGTGACGCCGTGCATGATCAGTCCAAGTCGTTTTGTAGTCATGATTGTTTTTTGGTCCAGGAAATGTCGGTCGTGCGTTCGGCTCTCGGCAATCTAGTCAATCGCGCCCTGCGCGAAGAAATGACCGCGAATCGCCTTGGCATGTGTTGCAAAAATGTTCGAGCCCATCATCGACAGGGTGCGCGGTCGCGGCAGCTCGATCGGATAGGTTGCAGCGATCGAGCCGGGTCGCTCGCTCATGACCAGCACCCGGTCCGACAGGAACACCGCCTCTGCAATGCTGTGAGTAATCAGCAGCACCGTCTTCTTCGATGCTGCCCAGATGCGCTGCAGTTCGAGATTCATCTGTTCGCGCGTCATGGCATCGAGTGCACCGAATGGTTCATCCATCAGCAACACCGCAGGATCGTGCAGCAGGGCACGGCAGATGGCGACGCGCTGCTGCATGCCGCCCGACAGCTGCCATGGAAAGCTGCCCTCGAAACCGCTCAGGCCGGCCATCTCGATCAGCTCTGCAGCGCGTGGTCTGGCCGTGCTGCGCGGCATATTCCTCATCTCGGCCTGCAGCAAGATGTTGCCCAGCACGGTGCGCGAGGGAAGCAGCAGTGGGCTTTGGAACACCACACCGACATCCTGCTGCGGGCCTTTGATGGCTGTTCCCGACAAGCTCAGTTGGCCGCTGCTGGGCGGCAGCAGGCCCGCCACCATTTTCAGCAGGGTGCTCTTGCCACAGCCAGACGGTCCGACGATCGAGACGAATTCGCCGGCGGCGATAGCAAAGTCGAGCGGCTGCAGCACCGCGCGCACGCCTCCCCCGGGCTGCGGGTAGCTCTTGCTGACTGCGCTTGCCTCGATCAGCGCAGCCGCTGGCGAGGGTGTTGCGGGCATTGCTGCCACGACGTCTTGCATGGCCTACTTCGGCAGGTAGTCGAGTGTCACGTAGTCTTCCGGCTTGCCCCGGCTCGCTGCATCAAGACCACCGTACTGCACCAGCAGATCGAGCGAGTCGCTGACGTTTTTCATGGTGACGTGAAACGGCGGCAGGTTCTCGGTTTCCTTGGTGTGATACAGCGCAGTGGTGAGCTTGACGCCGAGCAGCAGCGTGTCACGCTGACCTGATTCGGGCTTTTGCTTCAGCATCGCATCGACGGCGGCGGCCGGATCCTTCTCGGTGTCTTCCACCGCATGCGTGGTCGCGCGCATGAAGCGCTTGACCAGGTCGGGATTGGTCTTGTCGTATTCGACGTAAATGCGCATGCCCGTGTCGATCAGATTGATGCCCGAATCCGAGAAGCGCAGCAAGGTGGTCTGCTTGTGGGTCGCATCGATCATCTTGATGTTCTGGTCCATCACATAGCCGATGATGAGGTCGGCCTGGCCACTGATGACCGCGTTGAGCTTGGTCTTGGCATCGCCCGAGACCGTCTTGAACTGGTCGGGCGAGATGTGATTGATCTTCAGGTAGAGCGGCCAGATCTGCGACGGTGAATCACCGGGCGTGGTCGCAACTGTCTTGCCGATGATGTCTTGCGGAGTCTTGAGATTCTTGTCGGCAAACGCCATCACCGCCATCGGTGATGTCTGCAGCAGGACGCCGACAGACTTGAGCGGCGCGCCCTTGGACGCTGCCTTGATCATGGTCGGAATATCGATGTACCCGAATTGTACCGAGCCCGCTGCGACGGCCTGTGCTGTGACGGCAGAGCCGCGGCCTTCCTGGATGTCGAGATCGATGCCTTCCTTGGCGTAATAGTCACGTGCCTTGCCAAGGAAGAACGGCGCATGTTCGCTGTAGGTGTACCAGTTCAGCATCAGCGTCACGTGGTCTGGCTTGGGCGTTTGCGCATGCACAACGCCTGCTGCCATCAGCAGCGCCAGGGCGGCGCTGCGCAACATTGAATTCAGTTTGGTGGTCATTTCTGTCTCCGGATTATTTTAGGTTTAGACGGTGATGTTGACGGGGGCACGGTGCGACACATGCCAGGGAATGGTGTAACGCTCGATCAGATCGATGACGAAGAACAGCAGCACACCGATTGCCGACAGTACCACCAGCGCTGCGAACATCAGCGGCAGATCGAAGTTGCCGTTGGCAGTCTGAAGAACATAGCCGATGCCGGAATTGGAACCCACGAATTCGCCCACCACGGCCCCCACCACCGCCAGCGTAATCGACACCTTGAGGCCGTTGAAGATTGATGGCAGGGCCTGCGGCAGGCTGATCTTGAAGAAGGTCTTGACGCGGCTCGCGCCCATGCTGAGCGCCAGGTCGAACATCTCCGGCTCAACCGACTT
>CAZZVZ010000324.1:0-4383 GCA_964657655.1 Gammaproteobacteria bacterium
CGGTTGCGTGACCAAAAGTACTCAATTCGCCGCTGCCATGGCGCGAATTGAGTATCAGTACTCCGTCTGTCCCGAGAACCGGCCGTTGCAGCGCCGGACTAACTACGAGAACGTTGCACTTCCAGTTCCCGCAAATCTCGAAAGATGGCGAACCCGATGCGAACAATCAAGCTGCGCCGTGAGCGAATCAACCTGCGTCGCGTGAGTTATTCACGCGAATCGCGTCGTGGCTGGGTGTTCGGCGCACCGCGCACCGTGCTTGCCGTGACGCACGCAGATGCGCGCCGCATCGCCGAGGAACTGCGCATTCGCGCCGCCTGCCCGAGCCTCTAGCGTCCTCTTGCATCAACCGCCGTCGCAGCAGCTGCGACAGTTTGTCCGTGAAGCTGTGTGTGGGTCGCGCTTGCTGCTAGTTCAGCCAATGCACCATGGCAGGCACGATGATCGGTGCCAGCAAGGCTGTCGCGATACCGTTGAGGCCCATGGCGAGCCCGGCAAAGGCACCGCACTCCTCGCTCACCTGAAACGCTCGCGCGGCGCCGATCCCGTGCGCGGCAAGCCCTGTGGCAAAGCCGCGGATCCAGTCCTCCTTGATGTGCAGCGCGCCGACCAAAAGAGGCCGTGCCAGGATCGCGCCCAGGATGCCGGTGCTGATCACGAGGACGGCCGTCAATGACGGCAGGCCGCCCAGCTTTTGCGAGATGCCCATGGCGATCGGGGTGGTCACCGATTTGGGTGCCATCGAGACCACCGCCTGCAGCGATGCGTGCATCACGCTGCCGATCAGGACAGCAGAGACCATGGCCACCAGGGCACCGGTCAGAAGGCCCGCCAGCAGGGCCGGCCAGGCCGCCTTCAGGCGGGCGAAGTGCTGGTGCAGGGGGACTGCCAGCGCCACCGTCGCAGGTCCAAGCAGGAAGTGGACGAATTTGGCGCCATCGAAATAGACCGCGTAATCCGTGTCGGTCACAAGCAGCAGGCTTGCGATCATCACGACCGACAGCAGCACCGGATTGACGAGCGGATTGTTGCCGCTTTTGCGATACAGCAGGTAGGACAGCTGATAGGCGACGAGCGTCAGCGTCAACCCGAGCAGCGGCGAGGCGGCCAGGTAGACCCAGATCTGCGCGAAGCCGCCGTTCATCTGTCGCCTGGCCGCCGCCTCACCAGACGGTGCACCAGCCAGGCGCTCAGCAGTAACGTCAGCGCAGTACTGACCACGAGGGTCACCACGATCGGCAGCCACTGGGTGCGCAGCAGCGACCCGTAGGTAATGATGCCAACGCCAGCCGGCACGAACAGCAGCGACAGGTGCTGCAGCAGCACGCTTGCTGTGTCCTTCAATTCGCGGCTGGCGCCACGCCATTGCAGGAAGCCAAACAGAAGCAGCATGCCGATCACGGGACCCGGAATCGGCAGGGTGAACGCGTACGCCAGCGTCTCGCCGATGAGCTGAAACAGAAGCAGGACAGTCAGGCCGAACAGCATCAGTCGGTGTGAGTGAGCAATTCGTCGATCAGCTCGATCCAGTGGCGCACTGGCGTCGTGCTTCCTGCCTGCAGGTGACTGATGCAGCCGATGTTGGCGGACACCACGCATTCTGCATCGATCTCCGCGAGCTTGTTCAGCTTGTCGGTGCGCAACTGGTCGGCAATCACCGGCTGCAGAATCGAATAGGTGCCGGCCGATCCGCAGCACAGATGCGCATCGCGTGGCAGGCGCACCTCGAACCCGGCTGCAGTCATCAACGCCTCGACCACGCCGCGGATCTTGAGCCCGTGCTGCAGCGAGCACGGCGGATGAAATGCCACTCGACGAGCCGCCGCGGATTTGACGCGCGGCAGAAGTCTTGGCAACAGCATTTCCACCACTTCGCTGACATCGCGACATGCTTCGGCGACGCGTTGTGCGTTTTGCGCATACTGCTTGTCATGCGCGAGCACCCGGCCGTAATCCTTCAGCATGGCACTGCAGCCCGAGGCATTGACGACGATGGTGTCGACACCTCGGTCGAGATAGGGAATCCATGCATCGATGTTGTCCCGCATGCGCTGCTCGGCACCGAGCGGATCGGCCAGATGATGCGCAATCGCGCCACAGCAACCAGCCCCCTTTGCGAATTCGACGCTCACGCCTGCTGCATCGAGGACCCGTGCAGTGGCGCTGTTGATGTTGGGCATCATCGCGGGCTGTACGCAGCCCTCGAGCATCAGCATCTTGTGGGTATGCGCTGGCGTCGGCCAGCGGCCAGGATCGCGTCGTTGCGGAACTTTCTCGCGCAACGCCGACGGCAGCAGCGGACGCACGCTCTGGCCGATGCGCATGGCCGGATCGAACAGCCAGCGATGCGTGGTGGTGTAGCGCAGCATGCCACGTGTCACACGCTCGGCTAAGGGGCGCGCGGTGCTGGCACGCTGTTCAATCACGGCGCGGCCGATATCGGCGAGCCGCCCATACTGCACGCCAGACGGGCAGGTGCTCTCGCACGAGCGGCAGGTCAGGCAACGATCCAGATGGGTCCGCGTCGCACTGGTGACCTGGCCGCCCTCGAGCACCTGCTTGATGAGATAGATGCGGCCGCGCGGGCCGTCGAGTTCATCCCCGAGCAGTTGATAGGTCGGGCAGGTCGCGGTACAGAATCCACAGTGCACGCAGGCGCGCAGGATACTGTCGGCCTCGATGCCCTCTGGCGTGTCACGGATGAAGTCGGCGAGATGGGTTTCCACAGCCTAGAGGTGCGAATACATGCGCGCGGGGTTGAAGATGCCCGCCGGATCGAAGCGCTGCTTGAGCGATCGATGAATGCTGTCGAGGGTGCTTGATAGGGGCGTGAAAACGCCATTTTTCCGGCGCAGCTCGTCGGACGCTCGAAACAGCGTGGCGTGACCACCTGCTGCCTGGCAACGAGCCCTGAGCGCTGGGGCATCGAGTTCGCCGCGTAGCCAGCGCTGCATGCCGCCCCATTCGATCAGTTGCTGCTGTTCCACAAAGCCGCCCGTGCCCGCAGGCAGGGCCACGCGCCACAAGGGCTCAGGACCATCAAAGAAGCTGTGCTGGTGCTCGCGCAGCTGGTGCCAAAACAGTGTCGCCCGGGATTCGTCGAGTGCTTCGCCACCGATCGAAGCGACAGCCGCGTCAACCGCGCTGGGTGCGCCGGCCAGGCGCACCATCAGTTCTTCGCCATGCCAGGCGCTGCCCGTGATCGGCAGGGCGCGCGAGCGCCAAGACGCCAGACTGTCGAGCGCATCGGCAGCACTTTTTTGCTGGACCAGGGTGCGCGTGGCCTGCGGCCGCGGCAGTACCTTGAGCGAAACATCGAGAACCACGCCGAGGGTGCCAAGCGAGCCCGTCACCAGGCGCGATACGTCATAGCCCGCGACATTCTTCATCACCTGGCCGCCAAAGCCCAGCACCTCGCCGCGACCGTCGAGCAGTGTCACACCAAGGACGAAGTCGCGCGCAGCACCGGCGCTGACGCGCGCGGGACCCGACAGGCCTGCAGCGATGCAGCCACCGATGGTCGCCGCGGGACCGAAATGGGGTGGTTCGAAGGGCAGCGTCTGACCTTTCTCGGCGAGCAGCGCCTCGACCTCGCTGATGGGGGTGCCGCTGCGCACATGGATCATCAGTTCGGTCGGCTCGTAGCTCAGCACGCCCGACAAGGCGCGCGTGCTAAGAGGCTCACCGCAAATCGGCAGGCCGTAGAAGTCCTTGGTCTTGCCACCGGATATGGCAAGCGTGGCGCGCCGCGCGGCAGCGTCTTGCACCTGCTCGACCAGCGCCTTGATCATCGGATTAGAAACGTTCCAGACCGGCAAACGGCAGCGCGCCGCCATGAACTTTCATCCTGCCGTACTCGGCGCAGCGATGAAGGGTGGGAATCACCTTGTCCGGGTTGAGGATGCCGATGCTGTCGAACGATGTCTTGACCCCGACAAAGGCATCCAGTTCGGCCCGGGTGAATTGCACGCACATCTGGTTGATCTTCTCGATGCCAACGCCATGTTCACCGGTGATGGTGCCGCCGACCGCGACGCACAGTTCCAGGATCTCGCCGCCAAAGGCATCCGCCTGTTCAAGCTGGCCGGGCTGGTTGGCGTCAAACAGAATCAGCGGATGCAGATTGCCGTCACCCGCGTGGAACACGTTCATGCAGCGCAGACCATGACGCTGTTCCATCTCCTCGATCTTCTTCAACACCTCTCCCACGCGCCTGCGCGGAATGGTGCCATCCATGCAGTAGTAGTCAGGCGAGACACGGCCGGCGGCGGGGAAGGCGTTCTTGCGACCGGCCCAAAAGCGCAGGCGCTCGGATTCGGACTGCGACACCTGGCAGCGCGTCGAACCATGGGCCTTCAACACCGCCTCGATGCGCTCGATCTC